>CAJXCG010000014.1 GCA_913051715.1 uncultured Rhodobiaceae bacterium | reverse complement strand
GAGCCATGACACCACCATGCCGCGCGCGCGTTGGTCGCGTATATGGGCGTGATCGATGTCGGCGCCCGCCGGAACCAGTTGCAAAATCCCTTTTTGGGCATCGTCATAGGCAAAATCATTACCAAGCTCTGCGCGGGTGCGCTGCAAGCAATCCAGACTATAGCGCGCCAGTGCGAGATTGCGCGTCCGGCCGGCGGCGTGCGGCCGAGCGCGGCTGTTTGCCAAAAACGCCAGCAGCCAGGCCCATTGCGCCGGGTCGGCGCGCAAGCGCAAACGAAAGGGCGCATCGGCCCGCCAGCTGCGCGCCAGCATTTGCATCGGCAGACCGGGTTGCGACCATGGCGCGCTTTCGCTGACGGCAATCTGCCCGCCATTGGCAAAACTAGTGCCTGCGGCCAAAGTTTCGCCGGCCTCCAGCAACGTGACTTCGTGGCCGTGGCGCAGACATGCGTGCGCCGTCGTCGCACCGATAATGCCGCCGCCGACCACAATAATGTGCATGGGCTTATCCTTCGGGCGGCTCAAAAATTTCGGCAAGCGGCAAACTGCCTTGCGCGTGATAAATCGTGCGGCTGGGAAACGCAAAACCCGTCCCTGCGCCTTCGACAATCTCCTTGATGGCATAGGCGAGGTCTTGCTTGTGCGTCAGCCATGCCTGCCAGTCAGTGGTTTCGGTGAAGCAATAGACCATAATGTCGATGGAACTGTCGTTAAACCCGTCGACAAAAATCAGGCACGGCACTCGGTCATCGCTGATGAAGTTTGGATTGTCCTCCAGCCAGCTTCGGATCCGGCCGCAAATATCGCGCAGTTGGTCAGAACTCGTTTGATACTCAACGCCGATTTGCCAGAAAATGCGGCGGTAATTCATCTCGGAAAAATTAATCAGCGCATAATCTGCAAAGAAATTATTCGGCACGACCACGGGCACCTGGTCAAAACGCCGAATGCGCGTTGACCGAAAGCCAATATCTTCAACCGTGCCCTCAACAATGCCTTCCACCCGCACCCAGTCGCCAATTTTGAAGCGCCGCTCGACCAGAATGGACACGCCCCCCAGCAGATTTTTGAACAGGTCTTGCGCGCCCAGCGCCACGGCAACCCCGAACAGGCCGAAGCCGGCAATAATCGGCCCGATCTGAATACCCCAAATTTGCAGCACCGTGGCGGCACCGGTGAGGATGATGCCCCAGCGCGCTATGGTCATCAGCCAGCGGACAATTTCTTTCGACAGCAATTCTTCGATCCGCCGCAGGCCGAAAAAAACCGGCGGCAGCGCCGCATGCAGGGTAGAAAAAATAACGATGGCGAGCAGACTGCGGAGAATTTTATCGGCAATTTCGGCGGGCAGACCCGTCAGTCCCAACGTGCCTTCGGCAAAAAACACGCCCATGACCAGAAACAGTAATTTGAGCGGTTCTTCAATGGCGTCGCGCAGTAAATCGTCGAACTCGGTTTCGGTGCGCTCGGTAATGCGCTCAAGGCGGCGCAGCACAAAACGCGTGAACAGTCCGCGCAAAGCCGCAAAAAACAGAAAAACACCCAGCGCCAGCATCAGCCGCGATACGCTGATATCCAGCACGCCATCGCGCCAAACCTGCGCCAGCATGACATAAAAGCTCTGAATTATTTCCGTCATGATTGCCAGTTTCCTTCGACCTTTTCTTCGAGAAAGTGACGCCCCTGTTTATCTTCGATTTCGACGACCCACATATCAGGGTCGCGCGCGATTTCACGGTCTAACATATCCTCTATCTGGTGATCAGGTGTCAAATGCGACGCCAATACCCGCCAGCTTCTCTCGCCGTTCATATCCGTGAATGCGACCAACAGGCCCGAGCGTCCGTCGAGCCGATTGACCCGCACATAAATGCCCCCCGCATCGGTGTCGCCGCGACGCGCGACAACGCCGACACATTCCGCGTTCACCCTGCGTACCAGCGCTTGCACATAGATTTCAGCTTTAACCCGCCACATATATTCCGGCTTACCATGAAGCGCCAGACACCGCAAAGCCCAACACCTTGCTGCCAAGCGCGGCAAAATATATCAGTTGCGCGGCTTGCGGCTTTGCGCGCTGCGGCCTAGTTTGTCGTCGAAAGGACATGCCATGTCACTGGAAAATCTGATTGCCGATTTCGAACTTTTCGATGATTGGGAAGACAGGTACAAATATATTATCGAACTGGGCAATGCGCTGGACCCGTTGAGCGTGGCCGAGCATAGCGATGACAACAAAGTGCCGGGCTGCGTTAGTCAGGTGTGGCTGGTCACCGAGCAAGAGGCCGACAAGCTGCGCTTTCGCGGCGATAGCGACGCCCATATTGTGCGCGGCCTGATCGCGATATTGCTGGACCTTTATTCAAACCGTGCGCCCGGCGACATTTTAACGATCGACGCGCAGGCGGCGTTCGAGAAATTGGGGCTGGGCGAGCATCTGACCCCGCAACGCTCAAACGGGTTTTATGCCATGGTTCAACGCATCCGAAACGATGCCACCGCCTCGTTGGAGGTTTGAAGGTCATAAAAAACCGCGAGCCGCGACAACCCCAGCTTGAGCACCAGCCGGCCCGAACGGCGCGGCAGGGCAAAAACATTCTCATGGTCTTCAAGCCCGCGCAATTCGCAACACATGTCGAGTACAAAATCCGCCAAGCCCGGGCCGACATAATCCAGCGCGTCACGCACGCGACGGCGCGCATCGATGAAATGATGATCGGTTTCGCCATAGCCGCCGCCATCGACATAATCGGGACGCGACCAATCCATGCCCAAGCGCCCCGGCCCCTGAGATTTGAAAACATCGCTTTGTAATTGCAGGCCGGCGGCAAATTCCGCATCCGATATGCCGAACCGCGAGCCGTTGGGCCGTATACGGGCAAACTCAAGCGCGGTTTGCCCGACATTGCGCTGCACAGGCGCGCCGTCATCGGTTTTGAAGGTTTGTCTCAGCTGATGCTGGGCCTGAAAACCGTCGGTCGCATCGGGGTCGCGCTCCAAATGCCGCCGTACCCATGCCCGCCCGGTGGTATTCAAAACAAATCTGCCATCGGTTTCGTGCATCAGATCCGACGCCACCCAGCGACCAACCGTGTCGCCGGCCACGCGGCCATTGGCCGTCGGGCGATCATTGCGAAAAAGCTGAAACGCATCGCGTGCCCGATTGGGCCGCAAGCTGGTTTCCGATTTCAAAAGACGCTTGCCCAGCCGGCGCAACGCCTGAGAATCACCGGGGGTCAAGCCCGGCTCCATTTTGGCCGCCCAAAACCTGGCCGTGCATGTGATTGTCCATTTCGTTCAAGGCCAGTTCGGAGAAAAACAATAATTTGTCGGCGCTCGGGTCGTCGCGCGAGTCTTCAATGCGGCGGCACCCATTGGCGACGCTTGTGCGGTCGCGATAGGTAAACTTGCCGAGTTGGGTAAAGTTGACGCCGAAGACCACATGGCTCAGATAATGCAGCGTATGGCGCGCAGCCGACAACTGACGCTTACCACGGCTGGCACTCATAATATGCGCGTCGCGCGTTAGAAATACACAATTTACAAAGCTCGGTACCAGCCGCAGCCGATTGCGAACCACGAATAGCGACCAGTCTTCGGGGTCGGCGGTTAAATGCGATAATGTGTCTTTGCGGCTTTTTCGTAGTTTTATCGGCATGACATTCACCTATTATTATTGGTTATTATGCGATTATCAATTATCGCGGCGAAAAACATGAGCGGGTATATTCTTAAATTTTCCTATTATTTTCATATAGTTATAAATTAACGAATCAGTAAGCACAAATCATTATTCTTATTTTATGTGTACTTTTCAGACTCAATGAAGCTAACATGCACAGCTATAAAAATCGCGTTCCACTAATACAAAAAAGAAAAAGGATCAGCCATGGCCCGACGTCAAAACGATAAACTTTCCAAGCGCGCCGCTCAGGATGCGTCGAATATATTTACGCTGCCCGAGCAAATTGACGGCCCTGTCGGTGGGCTGAACCGCGACGGGCTCGATTTCATCAACACATTGCTCTATGGCTACCGCTTCGGCAATCAGGTGTTCAACACCGTCACCCCCCATCACGAAGACTGGATCATGCTGTTTGTCGTTCTGGCGAACGACGCTGAGGCGCGCGCGACGGTCACCAAAAACATTGTCGAGATTACCGGGCGGGCCTATGGCACGGTGCGCGCCTCATTGCAGCGTTTCGAGCAGCTTGGCTATATCGAACCCAATCAGCGAATAGGCCGTTCTGAGCTTTACGTGCCGACACCTGCCATGAAGCGCGCCGTCAATGATTTTGCGAAAAAATTCTGGCCGCATATCCAAAAGGTCAGAAATCAGTCGGCGCGGGTCAAAGACCCGGCTTAAAACCCAACCTCGAGGCTCGGTATAAAGGCGATAGCCTTCTCCTACGCCAGACTGTATAGTCCCGTCTCTTTATACGGGGACTGTAGTGTCGCAAACTTCGACAACCGACAGGTTGATCAATCCTTTTCACGCCTATCTTGGGGGTGTCGCCAGCTGGTTCGCCAATATGGGCCTGCAATTCGTCATGATTCCGACGCTGGCGGTCATCTATCTCGAAACCTCGGCAACGAAACTGGCGTTGGTACAAATCAGCCTGTCGGGGCCACAGATCCTTTTATTGCTTTTCGCTGGTGCGCTGGCTGATCGCACCAATGGGCGCACCGTGCTGGTCAATATTCATCTGATCGCCACCGTACCGCCCGTCATTTTGGGCTGGCTCGTCTGGAGCGGCGGGTTGGAATATTGGCACCTCATCATCTATGCGCTGTCAGCCGGGGTTATATCGTCATTTTCGGCACCCACGCGCGATGCCATGTTAACGCGCGTCACGCGCGCCGGTGTGCAAAGCGCCGTGATGATGGCATTGATTACGCAATTTGTTGCCCAGCTTATCGGCTTTTCGCTGGCCGGGCTTGCCGCGCCGGTGGCCGGGCCATGGGCCCTGCTCGCCTTGCAGGTCGTGGTGATGGTGTTCGGGCTGGCTTGCGCCCTCGCCCTACCCTCCTTACCGCCGAAAGCGCCAATGCACGACCCCGAGACCCCCGATCGCGGCTGGCGCACGGGCGTCGACGCCGTCATCCAGTCGCCGACGCTTTATCCGGTTATTTTATCGACCATTTCGGTGGGCATTTTCTTCATCGGTATTTTCATGGTCGCCCTGCCGCTCATCGTCCGCAATGTGTTTGGCGGCGGACAAATGGAAATCAGCATCATGAATTTCTGTTTCTGGGGCGGTACAATCTGCACATCGCTGTTTTTGCTGCGTCGACGCCCGATCGAACGGCGCGGTCGCGCCATGGCGCTGGCGCAATTTGCCGGTTCCTTGTCGCTCATATTGGTGGTGTTTGCGCCCAATTTCGCCACCTTATGCGCGCTGATTACATGCTGGGGGCTGGCCGCGGGCGTCAATATGGCCATGGGGCGCACGGTCGTGCAAATCGAAGCGCCCGAGCATGCGCGCGCGCGCGTTTTGGCAATCTACAATATGGGCTTTTTGGGCGCGGCTCCCATTGGTGCCATGCTGACAGGGCTTGCCGCCGAGTGGATTGGCCCGCAAGCGGCAACCGGCTTGTTTGCCGGCATGATGCTGGTGTTCACCGTATGGTTTATTCTGTTCACGCCGGTTTTGCGTATCCGGCGCCACCCCAGCGAGATTTAACCCCCGCCTGTGAGGTTTATTTCTTGAAACCCGGTTCTTCCCACCACGGATAGAACTCGGGCATATCGGTGCTTGGACGATCGCCAAACGCCGGCGGGCGCTTTTCAAGAAACGAATTAATGCCTTCTTTCGCGTCGCTTTGACGCCCGCGCCCAAACACCGCGCGGCTGTCAACGCGGTGGGCGGCCATGGGATGGTCGGCTCCCAGCATGCGCCACAGCATTTGCCGCGTGAGCGATATCGACACAGGCGCACTCATCTGCGTCATGTTTCGGGCAATGTCGCGCGCCCGGTCAAGCAAGTCGGCTTGTGTTACCACCTCGCTCACCAGCCCGCCACGCAAGGCTTCCTCGGCCGCAAACACCTCGCCCGCATAGCACCATTGCAAGGCTTGGGAAATGCCCACAATGCGCGGCAAAAACCAGCTCGAACACGCCTCGGGCACAATGCCGCGGCGCGCAAAAACAAAGCCAAATCGCGCATTATCAGAGGCGATACGCACATCCATGGGCAGCAACATTGTGGCCCCGACGCCAACCGCAGCCCCGTTGACCGCACCGATAACAGGTTTGATGGAATTAAAAATTCGCAATGCCAAAATACCGCCCGTATCGCGCAATATTTCGCTGTCCCAGTTGATCGATCCGTCGTCATTGACCGCCGACGGCTTGGCCGCTTCGCCCTGCCGTTTGGCGTAATCAAATGTTTTGTCGCCCTCGGAAAGATCTGCGCCGGCGCAAAACGCCCGCTCGCCGGCGCCGGTTACAATAATGGCGCGCACCGTGTCATCGGCATCGGCCTGATCGAGAGCTTCGATCATCTCGTGCATCATGCGCGCGCTGAACGCGTTCATCACATCGGGGCGGGTCAGGGTTATGACCAATACGCCATCGTCTTCTTTTTGTGTTTCAATCGTTTGATAATCGGTCACTGCCGTCTCCCTCAATCTGCATGGACTTGCTCAAAATTTCCATATCTCTATAGTTTCTTCAAGCTGAGATTTTCAAAGTTGGGGGACCCGTTCACATGCATCCTTATATTCACGCCGCAAACAATCCGGACAAGCCTGCCTATATCATGGCCGAGTCTGAGGAAATCATTACCTATAAGCAGCTTAATGAAAGGTCGAACCAGATTGCCAATCTGCTGCGCGCCCGCGGTCTTCAGCAGGGTGACGGCATTGCGGTGTATATGGAAAACAACGCGCAATATTTTGAAATTTGCTGGGCGGCGCAGCGCGCGGGGCTGTATTTTACATGCATTTCCTACCGCCTGACGGCCCCGGAGGTTGACTATATTGTGCGCGATTGCAAAGCGCGGGCGTTTTTTACCTCCGATCTCGTCAAGGATGTCGCCGCCGAGCTGGTGTCGGTTTTGCCGGATCTCGATGCCATGATCATGGTGAACGGCGCCATTGACGGTTATGAGGATTATTTGTCGCTGCGCGATGCCCAGCCCGTAACGCCGATTGCCGAAGAAGCGCGCGGCATCGACATGCTGTATTCATCCGGCACGACGGGGCGACCGAAAGGTATTCGACGGGCATTGCCGGGCGATGCCATCGATTCCGCAGACGGGCTGCTGGGCCTTGTCAGCCTCATCTATCAAGTTGACGAAAACGCCAAATATTTGTCGCCGGCCCCGCTCTATCATGCAGCACCCTTGCGCTACAATATGGCTGTACAACAGCTGGGCGGCACGTGCGTTGTGATGGAAAATTTCGACCCCGAAGCGGCTTTGGCATTGATCGAGAAACACAAATGCACGCACAGCCAATGGGTGCCGACCATGTTCGTGCGAATGCTGAAACTGCCCGAAGACGCGCGCACCAAATATGACACATCATCGATGAAAGTCGCCATTCACGCCGCCGCGCCGTGCCCCATCCCCATCAAGCAACAAATGATCGATTGGTGGGGGCCGGTGATTTACGAATATTATGCCGGCAGCGAAGGCAATGGCTTTACAGCCATTAATTCCGAGGAATGGCTGACCCATAAAGGCTCGGTCGGGCGCGCGCTTATGGGTACCATTCATATTTGCGACGATGACGGGAATGAACTGCCGGTTGGCGAAGCGGGCACGATTTTCTTCGAGGCCGAAGACGCCAATGCCGCGGGCTTTGAATATTACAATGACCCGCAAAAGACCTCCGAGAGCCGGCATCCGACGCACGCGCACTGGTCGACGCTGGGCGATGTGGGCCGTGTCGATGATGAGGGGTTTTTGTACCTCACCGACCGCAAAGCGTTCATGATCATTTCCGGCGGCGTGAATATTTACCCGCAAGAGGCCGAGAACGCGCTGGTAACACATCCCAAAGTCGCCGATGTCGCCGTGATCGGTGTGCCGAACGAAGATTTTGGCGAAGAGGTCAAGGCGGTTGTGCAGCCGGTTGACTGGAGCGAAGCTGGCCCTGAGCTTGAAGCCGACTTGATCGCGTTTTGCCGCGCGCAGCTGGCGGCGATAAAATGTCCGCGTTCGGTGGATTTCGACAAGGAACTGCCGCGCCACCCGACGGGCAAGTTGTACAAGCGTCTTGTGCGTGACAGGTATTGGGGGAAGAGTGACTCAAAAATCGTCTGACCCGAAGACGACCGAGGCACTGGCGCGCGCGCGTGGTGTGGCGCTGCCCGCAGACGGGCAGTTGACGCGCGACATGTTCACGGAGGACTTTGTCGGCTTCATGCGCGATGTGTCGCGCGCGCAAGACGGGGATTTTGAATTTCGCAGCGACGAAGCGCGCGAGGCCGACAGGGCGGAGATTCTGGGCGATCACCCGTCAGGCGAAGATTTGTGGTTTTTCGGTTATGGCTCGCTCATCTGGAACCCGGCTGTTTTGATCGAAGAGACCTCAGCCGCCACGCTGGAAGGCTATCATCGCGCGTTCTGTCTCAGTCTGGTGATCGGGCGCGGCACGCCGCAAAAGCCGGGCTATATGCTGGCGCTCGAAGAGGGTGGCACGTGCAGCGGGGTCATTCATCGCATCCGGGCGGACAAGATTGACAGCGAAACATGCATATTATGGCGCCGCGAAATGTTGGGCACGGGCTATCGCAGCATTTGGGCGCACGTGCAAACCCCGCACGGCCCCCAACGCGCGCTGACCTTTATTGTTAACACCGACAGCCCTCGCTATGTCGGCCAGCCCGATGATGCGACCCTGATTGCCGGCATTGCCGAGGCGCAAGGCCCCATTGGGAAAAATGCCGATTACGTGTTTAGCCTGTGCGACCATCTGGCCGCGTATGGCATGCCCGACGCGCAGCTTGAAACACTGGCCGCAAGGGTGCGTGAATATATGGACAAGATGGCTTGACGCCACGAGCCCATGCCGTCACATTTGGCTAAATTAAACGAGGAGTTTCGACATGAAAGTTTTTGAAAATCTGGACGCTTATGCAGCCGAAGTCGGCAATGAAATTGGCGTCAGCGAATGGATGGTTGTTGATCAAGACCGCATCAATAAATTCGCCGAAGCGACCGGCGACCACCAATGGATCCATATTGATGGCGAACGCACGCAGCGCGAATTGGGCATGCCGACCATCGCCCATGGCTTTTTGACGCTGTCGCTGCTGGCCTCGCAAGATTTACAAATCTCGGCCATTAAAAGCGTGACCCGCGGCATTAATTACGGCTCGAACAAAGTGCGCTTCACCAATATGGTGCCCGTCGATTCACGCGTCCGCCTGCGGAGCACGCTGAAATCCGCCGAACCCAAAGCCGGCGGCACGCTGTTCACCAGCGAGGTCAAGGTCGAGGTCGAGGGTCAGGAAATGCCGGCGCTGGTGGCGGAATCGCTGACACTGCTTTTTGAATAGACGCGAGCCGCGTTGATGGGAAAGAAAAAAGACGACACCGTCTGGCCGGTTATGAAGGACGACGCCGAATGGCGCGCCCAATTGACGCCGGAACAATATCACGTCACCCGCGAGGCGGGCACCGAGCGGGCATTTACCGGGCCGGACTGGGACACCAAAACACCCGGCACCTATCACTGCATTTGCTGTGACCAGCCCTTGTTCGTCTCGGGAACGAAATATGACAGCGGCACGGGTTGGCCCAGCTTTTTTCAGCCGATTACACCCGACGCAGTGGCCGAACGCGCGGATAATTCGCTGTTCATGCGACGCACGGAAGTTGTGTGCAGCAGTTGTGGCGCGCATTTGGGCCATGTCTTTCCCGACGGCCCGCCCCCGACCGGTCGCCGCTACTGCATGAACGGCACGGCTTTGCGGCTTGCCCCCGCCGCCGACGGCGAAACCGGAAACTAGCCATGTCCACCCCCGTTCCACCGCCTGCACCGCAGGCCGCCCGTGTGCCGCATCGCGTGTCGCATCATGGCGATACGCGCGACGACGAATATGCCTGGTTGCGCGATGATAACTGGCAAGCCGTGATGAAGCAGCCCGAGGCGCTCGACAGCGATATTCGCGCGCATTTGGAAGCCGAAAACGCCTACACCGCCGCAATTATGGAGCCGACGCAGGAGCTTCAGCAAAACCTCTTTGCGGAAATGCGCGCGCGCATTGAAGAAGACGAGGCTTCGGTGCCCGTCACGATCGGAAAACTGGACTGGGCGACGCGCTATCAAAAAGGTGGCGAGCACGTTCTGGTGTGTTGGGGCCCGCCCGACAGCCGTGTCGAAGACATGGCCGTCGCGCTCGACGGCAATGTCGAGGCAGCGGGCAACGATTATTTCAAACTGGCGGGCTACACGCCTTCCCCCGACGGGTCTATGCTGGCATGGAGCTATGACGATAAGGGGTCGGAATATTTTACCTTGCGCGTCCGAAACCTTACCGACGGCAAAGACACGCAAACCCATCTCGTCGACACAACCGGCACGGCGGCTTGGTCGGGTGATAACCGGTACTTATTTTACGTCGCGGTTGATGAAAACCATCGGCCCGGCAAAGTGATGCGACATCGGTTGGGCACTGCCCAAAGCGACGATGTGTGCGTGTACACCGAGGCCGATGCGGGATTTTTCGTGTCGTTGGACGATACGCGCAGCGGGCGCTACATTGTGATTTCAGCGCATGACCACGAAACATCCGAATGTTGGCTGATCCCGACGCAAGCGCCCGAAACCGCGCCGATATGCGTCGCCGCGCGCACCCCCGGCATTGAGTATGAACTGGATGACGACGCCGCCCATGACAGGCTGGTATTGGTCACCAACTGGTCGCCCGACGGTCGGGCAGAAGATTTTCTCGTCGCGCAGGCACCCGTGCCGACCCAAAATGCCGACCGCACGGCTTGGCAGATTATACGCCCGCATGAACCCGGCTGTCTGGTTTTGGATGCCGTGCCGTTCAAAAATCACTTGGTATTTTTGCTGCGCGAAAACGCCCTCCCCCGCATCGTGATCGAAAACAAAGCCACGGGCGCAAGGGCGGCGATCGAATTTGACGAAGAAGCCTATGAGCTCGCGTTGGGCGCGATGGGCGTTTACGACACACATATTGTGCGCTTCACCTATGCCTCGATGACCACGCCGATGCAAACCAGTGATTATGATATGGACAGCGGCGCACGTATTTTACGCAAGACCCAGAACTTGCCCTGCGGACATGACCCGGCTGACTATGTGACCCGCCGCATCACCGCAATCAGCCATGACGGTGCCGAAGTGCCCGTGTCAGTTGTCTATCACCGCGACACCAAGCTGGACGCCAGCGCGCCAGTATTGCTCTATGGCTATGGCGCTTACGGCATCACCATTCCGGCCGGATTTTCCGTGACGCGCCTCAGCCTTGTCGCGCGTGGGTTTATTTACGCCATCGCGCATATTCGCGGCGGCAAGGCGCGCGGCCATAATTGGTTCATGCAGGGACGCGGTTCCAAAAAGACGAACAGCTTTGAAGACTTTGCAGCCGCGGCGCGCGCGCTGATTGAGCGCGGCTGGACGCAAGCGGGCAATATCACCATCCATGGCGGCAGTGCGGGCGGCTTGCTGGTCGGGGCCACGCTCAACCTGGCACCCGAATTGTTTCGCGCCGGCGTTGCCGAAGTGCCGTTTGTCGACGTGCTGACCACAATGCTCGACGACACGTTGCCGCTGACCCCGCCGGAATGGCCCGAATGGGGCAACCCGATTGAAAGCGCGACCGATTACGCAACCATCAAGGCCTACGCGCCGTATGAGAATATTCGCGCGATACACTATCCGCATATTCTGGCAACCGGCGGTTTGACCGACCCGCGTGTTACTTATTGGGAGCCGGCAAAGTGGATTGCGCGCCTGCGGGCGCGGCGTACCGATACGGGTCTCACCCTGTTGCGTACCGAAATGACGGCCGGGCATGGCGGCAAGGCCGGTCGATTTAATCAGTTGCACGAAATCGCCTTTGTTTACGCCTTCGTCATTTTCGTTCACACTGTCTTGAGGGAGAAAAACAATGACAATAGACTTCAAGATTGACGACGCCGATGCGCTCGGCTTTGACCCCGCGCGCCTCGACAGTATTCCAGATTTTTTCGAAACATATCGCGCGCGCGAAAAGCTGTCGGGATACAGCATTCTTGTCGCGCGCAACGGTAAAATCGCGCATCAGTCGCAGCGCGGGCACAGCGCCTTTGATGGCGGTCACGAATTGAACACGGATACGATTTTCCGGATTTATTCGATGACCAAGCCGATCACCAGCGTCGCCATTATGATGCTGGTCGAGCGCGGCAAAATTATGCTGCAAGACCCCGTGACGAAATATCTGCCGCAATTTGCCAATATACGCGTATTTGAAAAGGGCACACCGCGCGAATACACCACACGCGAACCCGAACGCATGATCACTGTGCATGATTTGATGACGCATCAATCGGGCCTGACTTATGACTTCATGCTCGCCCATCCGGTCGACGCCTTATATCGCAATCAGCGGATCAATGGTGCGCGATCGGAGCATTTCGGATTGGCCGAATTTATCGACAAAATTGTCGAATTGCCGCTTTTATTTTCCCCCGGCCAACAATGGAATTATTCCGTATCGACCGACGTGCTGGGTCGTATCATTGAAGTGGTGTCGGGGCAGACGCTTGATGTTTTTCTGAGAGAAAATATTTTCGTGCCGCTCGGCATGAACGATACAAGCTTCACCATTGACGACGACAAGCGCGCCCGCCTTGCCCATAATTATTCGCGCGATCCGGTAAGCGGGGTGACAAGCCTTGCCGACGCGCCGGAGAAAACGATTTATGCGCCGGGACGCAAATTTCTGTCCGGCGGGGGCGGCTTATTGTCGACGATTGGCGATTATCTGAAGTTTTGCGAAATGATGCGCTGCCATGGTGTGTTGAACGGCGCGCGCATTTTGGGACGCAAAACAGTTGCCTATACGACAAGCAATCATCTGCCAAATGGCGAAACACTGATGGATCGCGCATCGGGCAGCTTTTCGGAAGTCAGCTATGGCGGCACCGGCTTTGGCCTCGGCTTTTCGGTGGTGGTGGATCCGCAATATGCGCCGACCATTACCTCGCGCGGCGTGTATTCATGGGGCGGGCTGGCAAGCACGTTTTTCTGGGTCGATCCGGAAGAGGAAATGGTCGTCATTTTGATGACCCAGCTTATGCCGTCGGGCACCTATCCGCTGCGCCCGCAACTGCAACAACTTGTGTACAGCGCGCTGCAATAAATCTTGCAAAAAGCCTTGCACTATCTTCGCCAATCCGCTTGCTTTCGGGATGTTTAGACCTAATATCCGTGCATAAGCTTATGGAGGTTTCAAAATGGCTTTACCTGAGTTTTTACAGAATAATTTGCGCGTGCCGGTTGTCGGATCGCCGCTGTTTCTAGTATCCGGCCCGGAATTGGTGATCGCCCAGTGTAAAGCAGGCATTATCGGTTCTTTCCCCGCGCTCAATGCGCGCCCGGCCGAAGTGCTTGACGAATGGCTGACGCGCATCAATACCGAATTGGAAGAATATAAGGCGGCCAATCCAGATGCGATTGTTGCCCCTTACGCGGTCAACCAAATCTGCCACGCCTCGAATGACCGGTTGTTTGTGGATATGGAAACTTGCGTCAAACACAAAGTGCCGATCATTATCACCAGCTTGCGCCCGCCGGCGGAGATTGTCGAAGCGGCCCATTCCTATGGTGGCGTGGTTTATCACGATGTCATCAATGTCAAACATGCGAAAAAAGCCGCCGAAGAAGGCGTCGACGGCCTCATTCTGGTTTGTGCTGGCGCCGGCGGTCACGCGGGCGCGCTCAGCCCGTTTGCGTTGCTGCGCGAGGTCAAGGAATGGTTCGACGGCACGATTTTGCTGTCGGGGGCGATTGGTGACGGCTTCTGCGTCGCCTCGGCGCTTGCCATGGGTGCCGACCTTGCCTATATGGGCACGCGCTTCATCGCCACCGAAGAGGCCAATGCCGACCAAGGCTATAAAGACATGCTTATCCAGTCTGCCGCCGACGATGTTGTCTATTCGTCGCTGTTCACGGGCGTGATGGGCAATTACCTCAAACCCTCGATCGCCGCCGCCGGGCTTGACCCGAATAATCTGCCCGAAGCCGACAAATCGAAAATGAATTTCGGTTCGGGCGGCAATATGAAATCAAAAGCGTGGAAAGATATTTGGGGATCGGGCCAAGGCATTGGGGGCATCCAAGATGTCGAGCCGGTCGAGGCCGTCGTCAGCCGCTTGGAAGCCGAATATCGCCAAGCGATTGACAGTCTCGTTCAACGCGCTTCGTAAGGCCCTATATGCTTGACCCGTTCATGCGCCGCCTGATCGATCCGCCCCTGAAGGGGATGGCATTGATTTGGCCGCGCAGGGTCAGCGCCAACCAAATTACCATTTTCGGTTTTGTGCTTGGCGTCGGCTGTTTTCTGGCGATTGCCACCAATAATATGATGGCGGCGCTTGTTTTGCTGGGGCTCAACCGCTTTGCCGACGGGCTGGACGGGGCTGTGGCGCGCGCCCAAACCCCCAGCGAACTGGGCGCGTATCTTGATATTGTCTCGGATTTCGTGCTCTGGGGGCTTTTGCCCATCGGGTTTATTATTCTCGACAGCGGCAATGCCATCGCAGCCGCCGTTTTGCTTTCCAGCTTTTCAATGTCGATGACGGTGTTTCTTGCCTTTGCGATTATGGCTGAAAAGCGCGGGCTGGAAACCGACGCGCAAGGACGCAAAAGTTTCTTCTACGTCGCCGGCCTTGCCGAAGGCACCGAAACCATCGCCTTTTTTGCCATTGTCCTCATCTGGCCCGGCGTGTTTGTGCCGGCAGCGTTTATTTATGCAGCCATTGTATATTTGTCGGTCATCGGGCGTATTGCCAGCAGCTATCTGGTTTTGAAGGATTTGGCGTCGGATACAAAAGCCGACTGAAATGATGGCTGGGATGATGGCTCGGATGATGGCTGGGGTGGCAGGATTCGAACCTGCGCATGGCGATACCAAAAACCGCTGCCTTACCACTTGGCTACACCCCAACTGTTGGCGAAAATACAAGGCAAAGACCTTTCGGTCTAGCCCTCTTTTTCACCTTAAGGTGCGTCAATTATACCAATATATTCCGTCGCCAGGCTGCCGAGATACAGTTTACCCGCTTTTTCAATGACGCTGGTGACCATATAAATGCGGCCGCTGGCATCTTCGAGCGAAGCAACCGGCACCCCGTCGGCTGTCAATTTGACTGCCCAGCTATGTTGTTCGACGGGCGAAATGCCCAGATTGAAAATGCGCCAGGCAATTTTGCGGACGAACGGGCTGGCAATCAGCGCGTCGATCTGGTCGGTGCGCGGGCCGGGCAAAGCCAGCCAGAAGCCACCATCGGGCGCTTCGGTGATGTTGTCAGGAAAGCCCGGCAGGCGGTCGATAAACACTTCATGCGTGCCGGCCTTCTCACCCGACAGCCAATAGCGCGTGATGCGGGCGCGGAAAGTTTCATTGACCAGAATAAAATCTTCGTCGCGGCTGAGCGCCACCCCATTGGCAAAGTAGAGATTGTCGAGCAATATGCGGGTCTCGCCCGTGGTCGGATTATACGAAACCAGACGACCCGTTGGGCGGCCTTCGTAAATTTCCAGCAAATCGTGACCATAGGCGTGGCGTTGCGATGCGTCGGAGAAATAGATCATGCCGTCGCGGGCAATGGCGAGATCATCGACGAAAATCATTTTCTCGCCATCAACACTGTCGGTCAGGATTGTCACCACGCCGCTTGCATCGATCGACAACAGACCCTTTTTGGCATCGGCGACAATCAAATTGCCATCGGCATCGAAATTCATGCCCAGCGGACGCCCTTGTGTGTTGGCGAAGGTGGCGATTGTGCCGTTTTGGTCGGCGCGCAAAATGCGCCCGTCGACGAGGCCGGTATAGAGATTACCCGCATCGTCAAAGGCAATGCCCTCCGGCCCCGGCCCCAGCGTCAACAGCTCTGCCGCATCCAATTTCTGATTGGCGGTAAACACCCCCTGCCCTGCCGGATTGGGCGGAAATGGCGCATTGGCGATCGGGTCAATCGGCACGGGCCAGAAAAATAAATAGGCCAGAACCACGCCAAACAGCACAGACAACGTTGCCAATAGGCGACGTATGAACCCCCTTATGGGGGCGTGCCCCTTGCTTTGAGACGAACCAAATAGTGTCATTTTTTTCTCCCTCTATGGCGCAATCGACAGCCCCCGTGCCGATTTTATGATCGATTTAATTAGTAATTGCCGTGCCCTGTTTCCTCGTTTATACAACTGTCTCGGGCGCTTCGGAGTGTGGCGCAGCCTGGTAGCGCACCTCGTTCGGGACGAGGGGGTCGCAGGTTCAAATCCTGCCACTCCGACCATTGCCGGGGCTTACCGACTAAAGCGCTCAAGACGTTCACGCATTTTTTCAATCGCTATTTTATTCTCCTCAAACGATACTCTGCCATCGCGATCCGTGTCCATTTTTCGGAAGCGTTCAACTTGCGAGGCAGTGAACTCCGTTTCCGATATGAAGCCGTCGCCATTTGTGTCGGTGCGCTCAAAGAGAAAGCGCTGCACTTTTTCATCGCGCTGCGCTGCGACTGGAAAAACAACGCCGGCACACATTAATCCGATGAGCGCCGAAACCTTTATTATTGTTTTATTCATGTTCAGATCTTCCGTCTTCATATCTTGCCCCATATAGTAAAGGTTTAGGCGTATGCAGACCAGTGGAGAATTTGGATGTTGAACTTTCATACCGATATAGAATTCGAATATGGCGTTGTCGATCGGCTATCACCGCGTATTCGCCGGGTGATCGCCAACAACCCCAGCCCGTTCACCTTTACCGGTACGGGCACATATATTATCGGCAATGGCAATGTCGCCATTATAGACCCGGGCCCGCTGCTTGACGCTCATGTCGATGCGATTATGAACGCTCTGGAGCCGGAAGAGCGCGTCTCCCATATTCTGGTCACGCATACCCATCTTGACCATTCGCCCGCCTGCACGCCCTTGCAAGCGCGCACGCAAGCCCCGATTTACGGGTGCCCGCCCCCCAAGCCGGAAACTTTCGACGGGCCGCGCCTCGAAGAAGATGCCGATGATGCCTTCAAGCCCGACCACATTGTTGCCGATGGCGATATTTTGCGCGGCGATGATTGGACGCTCGAAGCCGTTGCCACCCCCGGCCACATGGCAAACCATGTCTGCTATGCATTAAGGGAAGAAAAAACGCTGTTTACGGGCGATCATGTAATGGGCTGGTCGACCAGCATTATCGCCCCGCCCGACGGTAATATGAACGATTATATGGCCTCGCTTGAGCGCCTGTTAACCCGCGATGATGAACTCTACTGGCCGACGCATGGGCCGTGTATTCCCAACCCGAAGGAATTTGTCCAAGGCTATATCCAGCACCGCCAAAACCGCGAAGCCCAAGTCTTGGCGCGGCTTGCCGCCGGCGACACGCAGATAAAATCCATGGTCGCAGTCATGTATGCCGATGTTGACAAAAACCTGCACCCCGCCGCCGCCTTGTCGGTTTTCGCGCATATGCAAGACCTTGTCGCGCGCGCGCGCGTCACCTGTGCGGGAAAACCGGCGCTCGATAGCGATTTTACACTGGTTTAGTTTGGCTGCCGGGAAATCAAGTCCATAAAGGCGCGGATACGCCCGGCATTCACGCCAAGATCGGAAACGCCGACGCGCGAGGCCGAGCGCATATCCACCCGCACACCGCCCGGTTGGTCAGTCAGACGAATAACGACATCGTCGCGAAAACCAAAAAACGGTGTTGTTGCGGTGGCCTCGATATAACCCAAATTGGCTTTTTCCGCGTGCACTTGCCAGCCCGACAGTTCAACGGCCGCGCGCACCCGTGAAAAGGCTTCGGGTTTGGCGAGCGCCAAAATGGTCGGCCCAATATCTGTGTAATAGGCTTTTTGCGCCGCCAGAACCTCGGCATCAATTTCCAAACTATTGTCAGAGCTTAGACGCTTGCGCGGAATTTCGACAAAGATTGGCGGGTCTTCCAGATCAGTAGTGATGTCGTGGATCATCGGCACGCCCGCGCCTTGGCGCACCGTATTGATCGGCACAATGAGCACCGCCAAAGCCACAACCAATCCAGCGACCGCCTGCATGGTTTTAGTATGGCTGCCACGCATACCGCCAATAACACCGATCAATCCGAAAAGCGCAGCCAACATGGTAATGAGCACCGCCACGGCAAAAATCAGCAGCGCAATGCGAAAGTCAAAAATCTGCAAGCGGTAAAACAGACCGGCCAGCAACATCACCAGCGGCATAATCAGGCCGAGGCGCAAACCCCACACGGCGAGGTGACTGGAAAGCTCCTTCCCCATGATTATTCAGCCACCGCTTCAGCTGTCGGGAGTTGATAGTCCTCAAATTGCTGGCGCAAGGTTAGTTTTTGGATTTTTCCGGTCGCTGTATGGGGAATTTCGTCGACGAATACAACGTCATCGGGCATCCACCATTTGGCAATTTTGCCTTCCAGATAGCCCAAAATCTCTTCCTTGGCGACCTCAGCACCCTCATTCTTCACGATGACCAGCAGCGGACGCTCGTCCCATTTCGGATGCGCGATACCGATAACGGCGGCCTCTTGGACGTGTTCATGCCCGACGGCGATATTTTCGATCTCGATCGAAGAAATCCACTCGCCGCCGGATTTGATAACATCTTTCGACCGGTCGGTGATCTGCATGAAACCCAGCGGATCAATCGTGGCAACGTCGCCTGTGTCGAAGAACCCGTCTTCGTCCAGAATTTGCCCGCCATCGCCCTTGATATATTCGCCGACAATAAACGGCCCGCGCACCATCAGATGCCCGAACGCCTTACCGTCGCGCGGCAATTCATTGCCGTCATCATCGGTAATTTTCATTTCCACCAAATAAGGCGGGCGGCCCTGTTTCACCTTGATGTCCATTTGCTCGTCAAACGACATGTTTTCCATGCCGGCCTTGAAGCTGGCAATCGTTCCCAGCGGCGACAATTCGGTCATGCCCCAAGCGTGCTTAACGGATACATTATAGTCGCGCTCGAATTTTTCGAGCATGACGCGCGGCACGGCCGAGCCGCCAATCACAACGGTCTCAAGAGCCGGCAGGTCAAGCTTATTGGTTTCCAAATGCTGCATCAGCATCAGCCAGACGGTCGGCACCGCCGCGGTAAAGGACACGGCCTCGTCCGTCAACAATTCGTAAATGCTCTCGCCATCCATATTGGGGCCCGGATTGACGATTTTTGCACCAACCGCCGGCGCACCAAACGCCAGCCCCCATGCATTGGCGTGAAACAGCGGCACAACCGGCATCAGGCTATCAACGCTGCGTAAGCCCATCACATCGGATGAATTTCCGACCAGCGTGTGCAGCACGTTTGAGCGGTGGGTATAGCAAACGCCTTTGGGGTTGCCGGTGGTGCCGGATGTGTAGCACATGCCGCACGGCGCGCGCTCGTCAACCTCAACCCAGTTAAAATCGCCCGACTGCCCGTCGATCAGGTCTTCATAGCAATGCACATTAGACAGGGTTGTTTCCGGCATGTGCGCGGCATCCGTCATAATGATGAAGCCCTTGACGTCGGGAATATCTTTTTCAATGCCTTCGAGAATGGGCACAAAGGTCAGATCTGTGAAGATCACCTTATCGCCCGCATGGTTGATAATATAGCTCAGCTGATCGGCAAACAGGCGCGGGTTCAATGTGTGATAAACGCCGCCAATGCCGGTAATGCCGTACCACGCTTCAAAATGGCGGTGCGTGTTCCACGCCAGCGTCGCCAGAACATCGCCCTGCCCGAAGCCAAGCGCTTGCAGGGCTTGCGACAGCTTGCGGGCGCGCAAATGCGCGTCGGCATAGGTTTCGCGGTGAATATTGCCTTCGACAAGGCGCGAAACAATCTCGCGCTCGGGATGGTTTACAATCGCGTGGTCTAATATCCGGTTGACCAGAAGCGGCACATCTTGCATGGCTCCAAACATAATGAATTCCCCCCAAAGAATTAATTAAGTGTTCAATTCATGAACTTCTGCGTAATCTTGCCGTAAAGGGGCCTGTAAAGTCCAGCCCAAGGGGTGAAAAAGGGGGAGAAAAATGACAATTCTGGAATTGAGTGCGGTGCAAATCGGCGAAAAAATCAGCCGGGGCGAGCTTACCTCAGCCGAGGTGACCGCATTTTTCATCGAACGGATTGAAAAATATAATCTCGACATAAACGCCGTGATCGACACGCGTTTCGACAAAGCCTTGACGGAGGCAAAACTGGCCGACGAAAAGCGCGCAGCGGGCAATATTGACGGTCCGCTGCACGGGGTACCCATGACCATCAAGGACGCTTTTGAGGTTGTTGGGCTGACCTGCGATGTCGGCTATCCGGCCTTTGCCGGCAAGGTGTCCCAAACGGATGCGGTCGTCGTGCAGCGCTTGAAAGCGGCCGGGGCAATTTTTATCGGCAAAACCAACACGCCGCTTTTATGCGCTGATTTGCAGACTTATAATGATTTGCACGGCACCACCAATAATCCGCATAATTCGGCGCACACGCCGGGCGGCTCGTCGGGCGGTTCGTCGGCGGCGCTGGCGGCGGGTTTCACACCGATTGAATATGGCAGCGATATTGGCGGCTCGATACGGACGCCGGCGCATTTTTGCGGACTGTTCGGGCATAAGCCGACCTATGGCATTATTCCCGCACGTGGTCATGTGCCGCCTGTGCATGGCGCACTGAGCGAGAGCCCGTTAAACGTGGTCGGCCCATTGGCCCGCTGCATGGATGATCTTGAACTGGCTTTCGACCTCACTGTCGGGCTTGAAGGGCCGCACGCTGCCGGGCTACGCCTCGCCCTGCCGGATGCGCGCGCAACAACCGCCAAGGATTTGCGTGTCGGCCTATGGCCGGGCGATGCGTATTGTCCCGTCGATGATGAAATTGTGGCTGGCATCACACGCGCTGCCAAGATGCTGGAAGACCAAGGTGCAACCATCGTGGAGGCGCGGCCCGATTTCACGCTGGCCGAGCATCACGAGGTCTATTTGATGAATTTATCACCCATTATCGCGTCGGGCTTTCCCCCGGACGAAATTGAAAAATTGGCAAAAGCAGTTGAACAAGCCGCGCCAGAGGATAAATCGGCCAATATCATTCAAGCGCGCGGGGCTTTGCTGGAACATCGAAAATGGCTCGTCTGGCACGAAATGAAACTGCGCCTCGGTGCCAAATGGGACACGCTGTTCAAGGATATTGATGTTTTGCTGGCGCCTGCAACGCCAACCCCGGCAATGCCGCACATGCAGGACAAGCCCTTTAATGAGCGCGAAATCACCGTGAATGGCACCCAACGCCCCTATTCCGATAATGTTGTTTGGGCGGGGCTTGCCTCTTTGTGCGGTCTGCCAGCCACAGCCGTACCGCTGGGCAAACACAGCACGGGTCTGCCGATCGGCATGCAGATTATCGGGCCGGCCTATGGCGACAAAACCACCATGGCGACGGCGCGCATGCTGGCCGAGGCAGGCTTGGCGTTTGCGCGGCCTGAAGCATATTGCTGAACCGCTTTAAGGGTACAGGCGCTGCGTTTGCCAGTCCGCATCGGGCGCAGGGCGGGCATACACCAATCTGTCGTGAAGTCGGTGGTTGCCGTCCTGCCAAAACTCGATACTGAGCGGTGTGACGCGGCGGCCTGACCAGTGCGGCGGGCGGGGAATAGCATCGTCAGCGCCATAGCGCGCCGCGACAGTTTCATACGCGGCGTCCAGTTCCGCGCGGTCACCAAGCGCCCGCGATTGCTGCGACGCCCAAGCACCCAGCCGGCTCTCGCGGCTGCGCGAAGCGAAATAAGCATCGGCTTCAGCATCATCAACCGCGCTGACCGGCCCACGCACGCGCACCTGTCGCTGCAAACTTTTCCAGTGAAAACACAAAGCCGCCTGCGGGTGGGTGTGCAATTCACCCCCCTTTTGGCTTTCGAGATTGGTGTAAAACACAAAACCGCGCGCATCGACACCCTTGAGCAACACCATGCGAACATTGGGCAGCCCACTTGCGTCCGCCGTGGCAAGCGCCATGGCATTGGGATCGTTAACTTCGCTTTGCGCGGCATCAGCCATCCAGCTATCAAACAGCCCGAACGGGTCTTGGGGCGGGGTATCGAATAATGTCATCTGTAATATCCGCAGCGCTTCGTTGCTCACATTTTTTCGGTTTTTTCACTAACCCTTGGACGTTATATAAGGTTATGCCGCGCAGGTTCCAAAACAAATATTTGAGCGCTCCGGCACGCGTCGCGATCAGCGCTTTATTTGGCGTCTGGCTGATCGGGTGTGCGCCGACACTGCACAGCCAGACATTTGCCGATGATTTTCAACGCGGGCTTGCCGCCTATGACCGCGGCGATTACACCGCCGCGCGCGCGTTCTGGCAACCGCTGGCAGATAATTACGACCTCGCAGCGCTGCGTAATATCGGGCACATGTACCGTCTCGGACAGGGCGTGGCGCAAAATCAGGAAAAAGCGGCGCATTATTACGCGCGCGCTGCCGAGTTGGGCTTTGCGCCGGCACAGTTCAACCTGGCGGTTATGTTGCATGCGGGCGCGGGCATGGACGCGGATAAAAAAGCCGCGCGCCAATGGGCACAACGCGCCGCAAATGCCGGATACGCGCCGGCGATCGCATGGCTTGCCGCATTGGACTAGGTTTTGCACGCGGAGCGGTCTATACAGAAGCATAGAAGTTTTCAATGAGGTGCAACATGCAAGGTTTGATGGCCGGAAAACGGGGTTTGATTATGGGCGTCGCCAATCAGCGGTCAATCGCTTGGGGCATTGCCAAAGCGTGCGCGGATGCAGGTGCCGAACTGGCCTTTACCTATCAGGGCGAAGCCCTAGAGCGCCGCGTGCGCCCGCTGGCGGAAAGCATCAATGCAGATATTTTGCTGCCGTGCGATGTTACCGATGCCGCCAGTATGGACAGCGTGTTCGACAAGCTGGCAAGCGATTGGGGAAAACTCGACTTTGTGGTGCACGCCATTGCCTTTGCCGATAAAGACGAGTTGACCGGACGCTATGTCGACACAACGCCGGGCAACTTTCAAACCAGCCTGAATATTTCGTGCTACAGCTTCACAGCCGTCGCCCAGCGCGCCGAGAAATTAATGCCCGATGGCGGGTCGCTCATCACATTATCCTATTACGGGGCTGAAAAAGTCATTCCGCATTACAATGTTATGGGCGTGGCAAAGGCGGCGCTGGAAGCCAGCGTGCGCTACCTTGCCGCCGATCTGGGGCCAAAAAATATTCGCGTGAACTCGATCTCGGCCGGGCCGATTAAAACGCTCGCGGCGGCGGGCATTTCCGGCATGCGTATGATGCTGAAATGGAATGAAGAAAATGCCCCTTTACGGAAAAACGTGTCGATTGAAGAAGTAGGCAATGCGGCGCTGTATTTGCTGTCGGATATGGGCAGCGGCGTGACGGGCGAAAACCACCATGTCGATGCCGGATACAACACGGTCGGCATGAGCGTTCTGGAAGCAGATTAGGGGACTGGCCATGTCGCATAACAGCTTCGGTCATCTGTTCCGCGTCACCACTTGGGGCGAAAGCCACGGGCCCGCGCTGGGGTGCACAGTGGACGGTGCGCCGCCGCGCGTGCCGATTACCGAAAACGACATTCAGCACTGGCTCGACCGGCGCAAACCCGGCCAGAACCGTTTTACCACGCAGCGCCGCGAAGCCGATGCGGTGAAAATTCTGTCGGGCGTTTTTGAACACCCCGAAACCGGCGCGCAAGTGACCACGGGCACGCCGATCCAGCTCATGATCGAAAACACCGACCAGCGGTCGAAAGACTATGGCGACATCAAAGACAAATACCGACCGGGGCATGCTGATTACACCTATATGGAAAAATACGGCGTGCGCGATTATCGCGGCGGCGGGCGCCAATCGGCGCGCGAAACGGCTGCACGCGTGGCAGCCGGCGCCATTGCGCGGGCCGTTTTGCCGGAGGTAAACATTCGCGGCGCGCTTGTGCAAATGGGCCCGCACGCAATCAATCGCGATAATTGGGACTGGGACGCGGTCAACGAAAACCCGTTCTGGTGCCCCGACAAAAACGCCGCGGGCGAATGGGAAAGCTATCTCGACGGGGTGCGTAAAGCCGGTTCATCCTGCGGCGCGATTATCGAGGTCGTTGCCAGTGGTATGCCCGTCGGCTGGGGGGCACCGGTCTATGGCAAGCTGGATACCGAACTGGCCGCCGCCATGATGAGCATTAACGCGGTAAAAGGCGTCGAAATCGGCAATGGCTTTGCCGCCGCCGCATTGAGCGGCGAGGAAAATGCCGATGAAATGGTTCGCAACGGCAATGACGTGGCGTTCACAAGCAATCATGCGGGCGGCGTGCTGGGCGGCATTTCGACCGGCCAAGATATTGTGGTGCGCTTTGCCGTCAAGCCAACCTCGTCAATTTTGACCCCGCGCCGCACGGTTGACCGCACCGGCGCGGAAACCGAAATTATCACCAAAGGCCGCCACGACCCGTGCGTGGGCATTCGTGCCGTGCCTGTGGGCGAGGCGATGATGGCGTGCGTGCTGGCCGACCACAAGCTGCGCCATATCGGGCAAACCGGTGCCGCACCCGCCTGATGGCCCGCCCTGCCCCCCGCCTCTACCTCATCACCCCGCCGCAAGTCGACCTCGACGCCTTCGCCGCGACGCTGGATGAAACCTTGCACGCCGGCGATATTGCCTGTCTGCAAATCCGCCTGAAACATCCCGACGGCAGCGCGGTCGACGACGACACCATCTGCCGGGCGGTGGCGCGTTTATGCCCGCTCGCCCAAGAACACAATGTCGCTGTGCTGTTGAACGACCGGCCCGATCTGGCGCGTGAACTTGGGTGTGACGGCGTACATATCGGGCAAAATGACATGGCTTACGCGCAGGCCCGCGCGCTGGTGGGGGATCAAGCGATTGTCGGCGTGACGTGCCATGCCTCACGCCATCTCGCCATGCTTGCCGGCGATGCGGGGGCTGATTATGTGGCCTTCGGGGCATTTTTCGACACCACAACCAAAGACACGACGGCGCGGCCCAGCCCGGATATTTTGACCTGGTGGCAAGAGGTCATGGAACCGCCTTGCGTGGCAATAGGCGGCATCTCGCCTGAAAACGGTGCCGCGTTGGCCGCCGCCGGAGCCGATTTTCTGGCCGTTTCAAGCGGCGTGTGGCAACACCCTGACGGGCCGGTTGCCGCGGTGCGCGCTTTCGACAAGATTTTTGACGCCTATCGCTAAGAGCATTTTCGAGCAGGTGGCAAATTTGCTTTTTCAAACCGCGTCCGCATGCTATCAGAGCGCAAATGGTTGTGAGGTTTGAGCAATGAAAATCAACGGCAATGAAATCCGCCCGGGAAATGTTATCCAGCACAATGGCAGCCTGTGGGCGGTCGCCAAACTTCAGCACGTAAAACCGGGTAAAGGCGGCGCCTTTGCCCAGGTCGAATTGAAAAACCTGATAAACGGGTCGAAATTGAACGAGCGCTTCCGTTCATCCGAAACCGTCGAGCGCGTGCGGCTGGAACAAAACGACTATCAGTTTCTTTATGAGTCCGACGGCATGCTGGTGTTCATGAACACGCAAAGCTACGAGCAGATTGAACTGCAAAGCGACTTTGTCGGCGAGCGCGCGGCGTTTTTGCAAGACGGCATGATGGTGGTGGTGGAAAGCCACGAAAACCAGCCGATCGGCGTGCGTCTGCCGGATCATGTGACGCTGGCGGTCAACGAAACCGAGCCGGTTGTCAAAGGCCAGACCGCGGCGTCGTCAAACAAGCCGGCCATGCTTGAAAACGGTGTACGGATTATGGTGCCGCCCTTTGTCGAGGCGGGCGATAAAATCGTCGTTGACACCAATGAAGTCACCTACATCAAGCGCGCCGATTAGCGCATGGGTATACAATCAGCCAGTTTGAACGTCATGCGCGCAGCCGCCGAAAAAGCCGGGCGCGCCCTGCGCCGCGATTTCGGCGAAATTGAAAAACTGCAAGTGTCGCAAAAAGGCCCCGGCGATTTTGTGACCAATGCCGATTTGAAAGCCGAAAGCATTATCCGCGAAGAGTTGCAGACCGCGCGGCCCGGCTACGGGCTTTTGATGGAAGAAAGCGGCGAGACAGAAGGCTCGGACAAAACCCATCGCTGGATTGTTGACCCGCTCGACGGCACCACCAATTTCATGCACGGCATCCCGCATTTCGCCATTTCCATCGCGCTCGAACGCGAGGGTCGCCTCGTTGCCGGGCTGATTTACAATCCGGTGACGGATGAAATGTTTTTTGCCGAGCGCGGACAGGGCGCTTTTTCACATAATACCCGCCTGCGGGTCGGCGGACGCACCCATTTGTCAGACGCGGTTTTTGCCTGCGGTGCCCCGCATGGCGAACGCGCCGGACGCCCTGAATTCATCACTGAAATGGAAACGCTTTTGCCCAAAGTCGCCGGTATTCGCCGCTTTGGTGCAGCATCGCTGGATCTGGCGTTTGTCGCCGCCGGTCGCGTTGACGGGTTTTGGGAACGCGGGCTCGCACCATGGGATATGGCCGCCGGTATCGTTATCTGTCGCGAGGCGGGCGGGCTTGTTTCGGACTTAAAAAACGGCTCCAAAATCTTTGAGACAGGCAACATCGTCGTCGCCAATGAAGCGCTGCACGGCGATTTGTTGAAAAACCTGGCGTGATCTGTGCGGCTTATTCAGCCGCGTGACGCCCAAATTGCAATTCCACCAAGCGCGCATATAGCCCCCCCGCCGCAAGCAGGGCTTCGTGGCGACCACTGGCAATGATTTGCCCGTCAGCCATCACAACAATGCGGTCGGCCTTCAAAACCGTGGCGAGGCGATGGGCAATGACCAGCGTGGTTTTATCGACCATCAGATTGGCCAGCGCCTTTTGCACCAGCACTTCGCTTTCTGCATCCAACGCGCTGGTGGCCTCATCGAGCAGCAGAATAGGCGCGGCGCGCAATATCGCGCGCGCAATGGCAATGCGTTGGCGTTGCCCGCCCGACAAAGTGACCCCGCGCTCGCCAAGCTCGGTGTCATAGCCTTGCGGCAAGCGTTCGAGAAACTCATGCGCTTGCGCGGCATGGGCGGCGGCAATCACATCTGCGCGTGAGGCTTCGGGGCGGCCAAAGCGAATATTCTCAAAAGCTGACTTGGCAAACACCACGGTTTCCTGGGGCACCACGGCAAGCGCGGCGCGCACATGCGTCGGGTCGGCCGAGGGCAGTGCCACGCCGTCCAGCGTGATTTGCCCGTGCTGCGGGTCGTAAAACCGCGACAAAAGCTGGAACACAGTGCTTTTGCCCGCACCCGAGGCGCCCACCAGCGCCACGGTTTCGCCCGGCGACACACGCAGCGAGAACCCGTTCAACGCCGATATTTCAGGCCGGGTCGGATAGGCGAAACTGACATTGTCAAATTCGATAAGCCCACGCACGGGCTTGGCAATCATGACCGGATTGGCGGGCGCAGTGATTTGCGGTGTGACCTGCAAAATCTCGACCAGTCTTTCGGTCGCGCCGGCGGCCAGCTGCACCTCACCCCAAACTTCCGACAGCGCGCCGATCGAGGTGGCGCATAAAACCGCGTAAATGATGAATTGGCTCAGCGTGCCGGCGGTCATGGTGCCTTGCACAACATTTTGCGCGCCGACCCATAAAATGCCGACCACACCGGCAAACACCAGCACAATGGCAATCGCCGTCATGCCGGAACGAGCGAGAATACGAAGTTTCGCCGTGTCGAAGGAATTTTCGACCGCTTGGGCGTAAACGCGTCGGTCTTCGACCTCATGCGTGAAAGACTGGACGGTCTGCATCGCCGAAATGGTTTCGGCGGCATGCGCGCTGGTGTCGGCAATTCTGTCCTGACTGGCGCGCGCCAGACGCCGCACCATACGGCCAAAAACAATCATCGGAACAATCACAGCGGGCAGCGTCAGTGCGGCAAGGCCGCTCAGCGCCGGGCTGGTGTAAACCAGCATGATGGCGGAGCCGAAAAACATGAACAAATTACGCAAGGCAATCGAGGCGGAAGAGCCGACCACGGTTTTGATCAATGTGGTGTCGGCGGTGAGGCGCGACAGCACCTCGCCCGTGCGCGTCACCTCGAAAAACACCGGGCTCAGGCGGGTAATATGCTCGTACACCGCGCGCCGCAAATCAGCCGTCACACGTTCGCCGATCCATGTCACAAAAAAGAAGCGGGTGGCGCTGGCCGCCCCCAAAACAATCGCAACCCCCAACAAAGCCAGAAAATAGCTGTCAATCGAGGCCGCGTCATCGCCCGAAAAGCCATTATCTATCATGAAACGCACAGCGATGGGCATGGCCAGCGTTGCCAATGTCGCGGCGATCAGCGCGATAAAGGCACCGGAAATCATCACCGGATATTTGACAATAAACGGCACCAGCGCCAAAAGCGGCCGAACCGCGCGGCTGCGGGGCCGACGCCTGGCTTCGTCTTCCTGCTGGGCGACCATATCTGCTGAGGTGTTGCGGCTCACCGTGTTTCCTAACGCTGCGGTTGCATTCTATATAGCCCTAACATGGGGAGGGTTCCAGCCATTGTTCGGTTTATGAGACGCCATAGCGCACTTTGCCGAAACGCACCTTCGGGCTTGCGCTTCCGGCCCATGTCGTCTATAGAGACGGTCGGAAACAGAGGATTGCGCGATGAAAAAAGACATTCATCCCGAATACCATATGATTACCGTCGCAATGACAGACGGCACAAGCTACCAGACGCGCTCCACCTATGGTGAAGAAGGCGCGACACTGACGCTCGACATTGACCCGACCACACACCCGGCTTGGACCAAAGGGTCGCAAACATTGGTTGACCGTGGCGGACGCGTGAGCCGGTTTAATAAGAAATTCGACAGCTTTATCGGCTAAATCCCGTTTACTTCTGAAAAATGGCCTCGGCATCGCTGTGCGAGCTCTTTTTGCTGTCGATAATCATGCGGCAGCGTGAGATCTCGCTCTCCAGCGCGGCAATGCGCGCCGTCAATTCTTCAAGGCCCATTGGGGACAAATCTTCGGCCAGCAGATTTGCAAGCGGTGTGCCGGATGCGTGTTGCGTTTCTTCTTCCATGCCCTACCCTTTTTTTTGTACGTTTCGACTGAGATTATGCCAATCAGGAGCCGAGCATGACAATAAAAATTGCAGAAGAAATTCCCGAAAAAATGCGCGCAATCAGCATTGGCGAAGACCGCAGCCCGGGGTCGCTCAGTCTCGTCGAGCATGACACGCCCCACCCCGACACACACGAAATTCTCGTCAAAATCAGCGCCGCGGGCGTCAATCGCGGCGATTGCTATCAGCGTATGGGATTTTATCCGCCGCCGCCCGGAGCCTCGGAAATAATGGGTCTGGAGTTCGCTGGCACGGTGGTGGCCTGCGGGTCGGGCGTCACGCGCTGGCAGGTGGGCGCGCGCGTGGCCGCTTTGGTGGCCGGAGGCGGCTATGGCGAATATGGGGTGGTGCACGAAGACCACGCGCTCGAAATTCCGGAAAATATGAGCTTCAGCGATGCCGCCGCCCTGCCCGAAACGATATACACGGTGTGGGCGAATGTGTTTGAACTGGGCGCGTTGTCGGCGGGTCAAACCCTGCTGGTGCATGGCGGTTCCAGCGGCATTGGCACAACCGCGATACAAATGGCAAAGCACTTTGGCGCGCGTGTCGCCACCACCGCCGGCACGGACGAAAAATGTGCGGTGTGCCAAGACCTGGGTGCCGACCTCGCCATTAATTACAAAACCACCGATTTTGAAGCGGCCATTGATACGCTGACCGCAGGCCAAGGGGTCGAGCTTATTCTGGATATGGTGGGCGGCAGCTATTTTCAGCGCAATATCGCAACCGCCGCGCGTGGCGGGCGCATTGTCAATATTGCCCATCTCGAGGGTGCGCGCGCTGAGATTGATATGCTGCCCGTGATGCTGAAAAATCTGACCCTTACGGGCTCGACCTTGC
>CAJXCG010000013.1 GCA_913051715.1 uncultured Rhodobiaceae bacterium | reverse complement strand
GCGCTCTCGTGACGGGTGAAACAATCGAGCACGGCGTCTGCCAACGCATTCTTGGCACCGGCGCGAAACGCCCCTCCACAGCTGGCAAAATGCGGGGCCAAGGCGGCATCGCCGCCCAGCGCGGAAAAATGAATAAAGCCCGCCAGACGCAGCGGCACATTGTCGTCCAGCGGGTCGCCCGCCCAGCCGCGTGTCAGCTTTGCGACAATACCCTCGGCGAGGAAATTATCGCGGCACACTTCCAGCACAGCTTTGGTCAAGGGCGAGCCCAAGAGATCACAGGCTTGAATCTGAGCTTCCAGGGCGGCGGCGATTTTGTCGTTTTTCAAATCCAGCTTTCAGTCGTTTTTATATCGCGCGGCAAGTGCTTCAAAACCCGGCGTGGCGGCCCAATCATCGGGTTCGCCAAACGGCACAAAAGTCTCTTGGTCTTTGGTTTCGCGGTAATGGTGCAAGGCCCAATAAACGCTTGGGAAGGCAAGATTGTCCCAAGGGATCTCGTCCCAGTCAAACAGCGCCACCTCCGCGCTTTCGGGGCCGACATCAATTTTGTCGGAACGTAATTCGGCGCGGTAAAAAATTTGCACCTGGGAAATCCGCGCCACATTGTAAACACCCAGCAGCGCATTTGTTTCGACATCGGCACACGCTTCCTCGCGCGCTTCGCGGGCGGCGCCTTCGGCGATGGTTTCGTTGTTTTCCATGAAACCTGCGGGCAGGGTCCAAAAGCCAGCGCGCGGTTCGATGGCGCGCCGGCACATTAAAATGCGGTTCTGCCAGACCGCCACGACACCGGCGACAATTTTGGGGTTTTCATAATTGATCAGCCCGCAATGGTCACAAATATTGCGCGATATGGCATCGCCGTCGGGCACGCGTTTTGAAAAAGACAGGTCATTGCTATAGGCGCGCGAACGGTCTTTGAACGTCATTGGCTTGCCTCCGGAAGCTCGAGATAGGGCAGAATTTCTCGCGCGAGACTAGCACGATCCAATGGCCCGGCAAACCGCGTGACAATACGGCCCGCGCCATCAATGACAAATGTTTCCGGCACGCCATAAACACCGAAATCAATCGCCACGCGCCCGCGCGTATCCGCGCCGATGCGCGCATACGGATTGCCGAGTGAGCCGATAAAGCGGCGCGCGGCATCGGCATCGTCTTTGTAATTGAGCCCAAATACCGTGACCCCGCGCCGCGCCAGCGCCATAAGCTGCGGGTGTTCATCACGACACGGGCCGCACCAGCTTGCCCAGACATTGAGAAGTACCGGACGCCCGGTCGCCAGATCGCTGCTGGCGAGCCCTGCGCTGTCGGCTTCAAGTCCGGGCAGGTCGAAATCGGGCACCGCCTGTCCGGTCAGGGCCGAGGGAAGCCGCGTCGGGTCGCCGGAAAATAACGCAAAATAAAACAGAACGAAAAACCCAAACGCTGCCGATAGCGCCAGCCAATGGCGGAGTTTTTGTTGTTTGTCAGGCATCGCTGATATGCGCGTCTTGCAGGGCGGCGAGGCGTTGACGCGCGCGCGCGCAACCGATGAGGCTCACCGCAATCAGGCTGCCCAAAGCCAAAAACGTGAACGCATAGCTGGAATAAATATAGATGTCATACATGGCTCAATCCTAGTTCAGCCTGCGCTCTGGCGCACGCGCAAGCGCTGGCGCAGAACCTCCATTTGCAGGCGCGTCAGGGTAATTGCCAAAAACAGCAGCAGAAAAGCCACGCCCATGACCAAAAGCGGATACAAAAAATCAGCGTGCAGCGCGGGCCGCGCAAAACGCGACACGCTGGCGGGCTGGTGCAGCGTGTTCCACCAATCGACCGAAAATTTTACTATCGGCACGTTCACGAAACCGACAAAAGCCAAAATCGAGGTGGCGCGCGCCGCACGGCCATAATCGTCAATCGCTTCCCACAGGGCGATATATCCGAGATAGATAAACAACAACACCAATACCGATGTCAGGCGTGCATCCCACACCCACCATGTGCCCCACATGGGCTGGCCCCACAGCGCACCCGTGACCAGCGCGACCAGCGTGAACACCGCCCCGACCGGCGCGGCAGCGCGCGCTGCCAAATACCCCAGCGGATGGCGCAGCACTGCGGCCAAAAGGCTGGCAAAAAATATGAAACTATAGGCAAACAGCGCCATCCATGCCGCGGGCACATGCACGAACATAATCCGCACCGTCGCACCTTGCTGGTAATCATCGGGCACGCCGCTCACCATGAAAAGCCCAAACGCAAGCACGCCCACGGCCACCAACCAGAGGGGCGTGTGCACTCGCGCGGCCAAATTCATGAACCGGCGCGGATTGGCGTAAAGCGCCGACAGATTTTCCAAACGCTCAAGCATGATGTGTCCTAACGCGGGTTAAACCTTGTGTCAAAGCGGCATGTTTGCCCATGACGACGCACCCCCACCTGTCGTGTTCCGGCATTTAGCGCAATCCGGCGCGCAAAGCCGCGGCAATGGCCGGCGGCGCAAGAAAAAGGCTCGCCATCGAAATCAGACCAAGCACGCCAAGCGCCCCAACATCCAACATGCCCGGTGCCGCCAGCGCGCGCGCCAGACCGCCCGCGCCAAACACCAGCACGGGCACGTAGAGCGGCGTGACGATGAGCACGGTCAGCAGGCCCGCGCGCCGCACCCCGACCGCCAGCGCCGCGCCGATGGCGCCCAGCATGACCAGCGCCGGTGCGCCCGCCAACAGCGTCGCCAGCACAGGCAAGACCGCGTCAGGGTGAATATTGAGCAGCAAGCCCGCCAGTGGTATGGCCGCCAGCACGGGCAGCAAAATACCGACAAAATGAGCGCAAATTTTGGCAATGACGGCACCTTCCAGCGCTATCGGCAACAGCAAGAGTTGGTCGAGGCCGCCATCTTCAAAATCGGCCTGAAACATGCGGTCGAGCGACAAAAGAACCGCCATCAGCATAATCACCCATAACAGACCGGGCGCGAGGCGTTGCAAGAGGGATAATTCAGGCCCGAGGCCAAACGGCATCAGCATTACGCAGATGAACACAAAGGCCAATACGGGCAGCAAGTGACCGCCGCGCAGCACGAGGCGCAATTCGCGCGCAAACAGCGCGCGCAAAATGGGCCACATAGCTATGGGTCGCCCCGTCATGCGTCCAACACCAGTTGCGCGTCGGCCAGCGGCACGGCCTCATGCGCGGCAAGCACAACCATCCCGCCAGCCTCAGCATGGCACCGCATAAGTGTATCGACGAGGTCGCGTCCGGCGGTATCCAGCGCCGTATAAGGCTCATCCATCAACCATATCGGACGCGGCGCAGCCAATAGGCGGCTCAGCGCAAGACGCCGCCTTTGCCCGGCAGACAGCGTGCCGACACGCTGATCGGCCTGTTTTGCCAGGCCAATATGCGCCAGCAAATCCTCCGGCGCGCAAGCCTCATGCGCGGCCATGAGACGGCTTTCGTAAATCATGGTTTCGCGCGGCGTGAGCGTGTTTTTCAACCCATCCGCATGCCCCAGATAATGGCTCTGGCGCGCCAGCGCGGTGTTCCCCGACAGCGAAATATGTCCCGCGGCGGGTGCCAAAAGACCGCAAATCATCCGCAATAGCGAGGTTTTGCCCGCACCATTGGCGCCGGAAACATGCAAAATGCCGCCCGCGGCGACGGCGAAATTCAAATCGGCAAAAACCACACGCAAGCCGCGCACGCAAGCCAGATTGTCAGCCCGCAAGCAAAGCGCATCGCCCGACATGGCGGCGCGGGAGAAATCGGCATAAGCACCGGAAAAATATTCTGTGTTCACCATTTCAATTTTCGCCGGAAAACATTATAGTCGCGCCGCATAACGGGTTTTTGACCCGCTGACAACCATCCGATCGTCTCAACAAGGAGCGTAACATGGCGCAGAGCAAAAAGGCATCCTCAGTTTCCAGCCACCCGAACAGCTTCAAAGCTCGCCGAACCCTGAAAGTCGGCGCCAAGACTTATGTTTATTACAGTCTGAAAGCAGCGGAAAAAAATGGCCTGGACGGCATTTCCGCTTTGCCGAATTCGATGAAAGTGCTGTTGGAAAACCTGCTGCGCCATGAAGACGGGCGCACGGTTACGGCGGATGATATTCGAGCGGTGAAAAGCTGGCTCACGCGGCGCAAATCGACGCGCGAAATTGCTTATCGTCCGGCGCGCGTTTTGATGCAGGATTTCACCGGTGTGCCGGCTGTTGTTGATCTGGCGACGATGCGTAATGCCATGTCCGAAATCGGCGGTGACGCGACCAAGATCAATCCGCTCACCCCGGTCGATCTGGTGATCGACCACTCCGTTATGGTTGACCATTTCGGTTCGGCCAACGCCATGAAAGATAATGTCTCGCTGGAATATCAGCGCAATCGTGAGCGTTATGAGTTTTTGCGCTGGGGCGCGCAAGCGTTTGAGAATTTCCGTGTTGTGCCGCCCGGCACCGGCATTTGCCATCAGGTTAATCTGGAGCATTTGGCGCAGACCGTGTGGACGCGCAAAGAACGCCAAGACGGTAAAATGGTCGAAGTGGCCTATCCCGACACGCTGGTCGGCACCGACAGCCACACCACCATGGTAAACGGTCTGGCGGTGCTGGGCTGGGGCGTGGGCGGCATCGAGGCCGAAGCCGCCATGCTGGGCCAACCCATTTCCATGTTGCTGCCCGAAGTCATTGGTTTCCGTCTGACCGGAAGCCTGTCAGAAGGCGCCACCGCGACCGATCTGGTTTTAACCATTGTCGAGATGCTGCGTAAAAAAGGCGTGGTCGGTAAATTTGTCGAATTTTACGGGCCCGGCCTGGATTATTTGTCGCTCGAAGATCAAGCCACGATCGCCAATATGGCACCCGAATATGGCGCGACATGCGGATTTTTCCCAATCGACCAAGACACGGTCGGCTATCTGAAAGCCACCGGCCGCGGCAAAGCCCGCGCCGATTTGGTTGAACAATATGCCAAAGCCCAAGGCATGTTCCGCACCAAGCGCTCGCCCGATCCGGTTTTCACGTCCACCTTGGCACTCGATTTGGGCGATGTGCGCCCCAGTTTGGCCGGCCCCAAGCGCCCGCAAGACCGAGTTCTGCTCAACGAGATGGCCACCGGCTTCGACGCCGTCCTCGACGAACAAGGTATTGGCCCACGGGTTAAAACCAAGCGCGTGCCGGTCAAAGGCAAAAACCACGATATTGGGCACGGCGATGTTGTCATTGCCGCCATCACCTCATGCACCAACACGTCCAACCCCAGCGTCATGCTGGGTGCCGGGCTGGTCGCGCGCAATGCTGTGGCGCTGGGCCTGAAGGTCAAGCCATGGGTGAAAACCTCGCTGGCACCCGGCTCGCAAGTCGTTACCGAATATTTGAAAAAGGCTGGCTTGCAAAAATCCCTGAACGCACTGGGCTTTAATCTGGTCGGCTATGGGTGCACCACCTGTATCGGCAATTCCGGCCCGCTGGAGCCAAGCATTTCCGACGCCATCAACAAAAATAAATTGGTGGTTACTTCGGTCTTGTCGGGCAACCGCAATTTTGAAGGCCGCGTCAGCCCCGATGTGCGGGCAAATTATCTGGCCTCACCCATGCTGGTTGTGGCCTATGCAATCGCCGGCACGGTAAATATCAATCTGGCGACCGACCCGTTGGGCACTGACAAAAAGGGCAATCCCGTCTATCTGGCCGATATCTGGCCCAGCAATTTGGAGATTTCGGAAACCGAACGCGCCTGTGTGACGCCGTCTATGTTCCGCGACCGCTACGCCAATGTTTTTGACGGCGATGCCAGCTGGCGCAAGGTCAAGTCGCAAAAAGGCATGACCTTTGATTGGAACGCGAAATCGACCTATGTGCAAAAACCCACTTTCTTCGAGGGGCTGACCGCCGAACCGGGCGATGTGAAGCCGGTGACCGATGCGCGCATTTTGGCCCTGCTCGGGGACAGCATCACCACCGACCATATTTCGCCCGCCGGTTCGATTAAGGTCGACAGCCCGGCCGGGAAATATCTGAGCTCGAACAAAGTCAAAGCGCTTGATTTTAATTCCTATGGCTCGCGCCGCGGCAATCACGAGGTCATGATGCGGGGCACATTTGCCAATATTCGTATCCGCAACCAAATGGCACCGGGCACGGAAGGTGGCGTGACCAAGCACCAGCCGTCGGGCCGCAAAATGTCGATTTATGATGCCGCCGTCGCCTATGCCAAAAATGACACGCCGCTGGTTGTGTTTGCGGGCAAGGAATATGGCACCGGCTCAAGTCGCGACTGGGCTGCAAAAGGCACACGGCTTTTGGGTGTCCGCGCCGTTATCGCCGAGAGCTTTGAGCGCATCCACCGCTCCAATCTGGTCGGCATGGGCGTCGCGCCGCTGCAATTTACCGGCGATGCAAGCTGGGAAAAACTTAAACTCGACGGCACCGAGACCATCTCCATCAAAGGGCTGGAGGGCAAGCTGAAGCCGCGCCAGAAGTTCGATATGGTCATCACGCGCGCCAATGGCAGAAAACAAACGGTCAAATTGCAAAGCCGCATCGACACGCAAGACGAGGTCGAATATTTCCAAAATGGCGGTATCCTGCAATTTGTTCTGCGCCAGCTCGCCGCCTAAAGCGCGCGGCGCGCGACGCTTTTAGCCGTCGAAATCAGCAGCCGTAACGAGGAGTTGCGCCGCCGCCGACGCCGGCAGGCGCAACGCCCAACCCGCAAAGCGTTGGTTCAGCGCATCCGCCGCGGCGCGTGCTTGAGCCTTGTCAGCGCCGTCGTGCAAATCCGCTGACACACTTGCATGCGCGCGCGTCCACAGCGCGGTGGCGGCACCGACATTTTCCAGCACAAGGGTGACGCCATTGTCGTAGCGCAAGCTCAGCATGCTGGCTGTGTCGAAATTAATGACTGTATCGGGCGACACATCTTCGGGCTGCAAGCGCGCAAACGCCTCCAGCCAACGGGTTGCCCCGGGCGTGTTCCAACTGCCATCGGACTGGCGCCGCAACAAGACAGTGGGCGCGTCACCCCCATTTTTTGCCGCGCCCGAACTTACCGCAACAAGCCCCTCCGCAGGCAGGCTTGGAAAGGCCGGATCCAGCCATGCTGCAATTTGTGCATTGCGCGGCAGACGCCCGCGCGCCAGCCATGTCTGCGTGCTGTCGGCACGCCGGACGTAAAAATTACGCTCGACCGTGCCCAATTGTTTGATTTGCTGCACGGCGGCAGCTTCGCTGGCTTCTTCCTTGCCGAGCATAACATCAGCCAGCAATGCGCCATCCGCGCCGCGCACACTGAAACGAATGGCCTTGCCAAATTCTTCCGGGGGCACCAAGCCCAGCGCGCGATGCCATTTGGGCTGTGCCGTGCGCGCCGCATTGGTCTCAAGACTGCCCAGTGCCAGCAATGTTTCGTTCACAAGCTCCTGACGCGCCGGATAATCGTCGCGCTCGTGCATGACCCAACCTTCGGGCGTGCGCTTGAACGACAGCGTGACCGCGCCCGACATGCCGCGCCCGTGAACAATTTCAAGCGCGTGGGCCGCATCGATTTGCCGGGCAAAATCCGGCAATAAAATTTCCGTGTCCGACACGGCGTTGACCGGACGGTCGGCAATGATGGCGATGAGCCCGAGCAAAAAACACGCGGCAGCGAAAGCGGATAAAGGTTTTATGAGGCGCGTGATATCCATTACACATCACTCTCGCTTGGCGCGCGCAACCCGCCGGCGATTTGGGTCGCGCGGCGGCGTTGGCGTTGGCGCCACGCCAAACCCAGCGCCACCAGCCCGACGATAATCGGCATGACAACGATATTTGCGAATGTGACACGGCTGCTCAACATATCAATATCGCGGCGCAAATTGCCCTGAACATCGCGCAGTGCTTTGCGCGCGGCGACCAATTCGGTGCGGTATTGCTGCGCGGCACGCGCCGCATCGCCAAGCTGCGCGCCGTCGCGCTCGATCCGGTCAAGCTCGCCCTGCGCCGCCTCGATGCGCGCAACAAGATTTTCTTCTTCCGCCAAATATTGCGCTTCCGCCGCGCGGCGCAAATCTTCAACGCGGGTGAAGGGGCGTGCGATGCGCTCGCGCCCGCGCAAGGAAATCAGATCGCTCGACCCCATCATATTTTCAACCGCATTGAGCAGGAACTTGCCATTATCGGCAATCGGCACACCAAAGCGCTGGCCGAGATAATTTTGCTCGCTGACCCAAAATCGGTCGTCGAAAAAATCACTGTCGGCAAATACCAGAATATTGGCCGCATCGGTTTGCGCCAGATGATCGCTTGGGCGCGCGCGTTCGCCTTTTTGCGTTTCGGCGTCGGGAGGGCCGTCGGGAAACATGGAAGCCACCGGGCCGGTGAGGCGCGCAGCGATGGTGAAGGGTGCGGCACCGGGTTCAAACCGACGCTGCAAATCATCCGGCGTCGGCGCGCTCAAAACATAATCGCGCGCCATGAGCGCGGCATCGGACGAGCTTGTGACGAGAGGCGTAAGGGTCGTGCGCGCGCCGTCAACGGGCACCAACGCCCCCACTGTGCCCAAATTGAGCCGGTCGATATTGGCGGTGATGAGATCGTCTTGCGCCATTTCCTCATTCGACAGCGCCATCCAGAGAATATAGTCAACCAAGGCCCGGCGTGCATCGCGGCCTGCGGCGACGCGTTGCGCCCGTGCGCGCTCGGCAATGATAAGGTTGTCGTCCATGCGGACGCCCCAGGCAGCCATCAAATCCGGCAGGTTTGACTGCTCGGTATATCCGCGCAAAGGCTCATTATTCGGGCCCGCGGTCAGGCTCACTTCGGAATGCGGGTCGACAAAGGCGATGACGCGGCCACCGCGCATCACGAACTGGTCGATCGCATAGGCTTGGGTTTCGGTGAGCGCGCGCGGATGGGCCAGCAACAATACGCTGATACGTTGGGGAATACGCACCTCGTCCAGCGCGACAAACTCGACCTCGAAGCGGTCGGTCAATTCAGCGTAAATCAGAAATGGCTGCGATTGTCCGCGCATCGCCGCGAGGATGCCGCCGGCACCCGTATCCAGCGGTAAATTGGAAATCACACCCAGCACCGGCTTTTCCGGCACGGATAAATTATCGACCAGCCGCGCCAAATCATATTCCAAATATTGCTGGCGGGCATCGGCAAAAAACGGAATGACTTCGACGCTGTCGACAAGGTTCGTGCCCACCAGACCGAAATAGACAATCTCGCCTTCGGCCACAGGCTGCGCCACCAACCCTTGCTCGACCGCCTGGTCTTCGGCTTCGGAAAACGGCGCAGGGTCGACAATTTGCAGATCAATCATGCCATTGGCAGCATTGGTCATTTCTTCCAGCATGTCGCGCACGCGCTGGGCATAGATCTGCAAGCTCGGCTGTGTGGCCGCCAGATCGCGCGAATAATAAAATTTCAGCGTGATCGGCTCTTCAAGGCGCGACAGAATATTATGCGTGCCGGGGCTTAGTGTAAAAAGGCCCTGCTCGGTCAAATCGAGCCGCGCGCTTCGCAAAAATACGGCAGCGAACAAATTCACGCCGACAAAAATCACCAATAACAGGCCAAGCGCCATAATATGTGGACGACGGCGCATCAGCTGTCCCCCCGCTTCATATCGACAATAATGGCGGTTGCGGTCAGAAATATCCCGATCAGGCTGACAAAAAACACCAGATCGCGCATGTCGATCACGCCGCCCGTAATGGCGCGAAAATGGGTCAGGAAACTAAAGCCCGCCAGCGTGTCCACCAGGGCGGCCGGGGCCCAGCCGCGAAACACTTCGATAACCAGCGGCGCGCCCGATATGGTGAACAAAAAGCACACAACCACCGACACCACAAAGGCGATGACCTGATTGCGCGTGCACGCCGACACACAGCTGCCAATGGCGAGATACCCGCCGGCCAGCATCAGACTGCCCAAATATCCGGCAAGAATGACCCCATTATCCGGATTGCCCAAATAATTCACCGTAAGCCAGATGGGGAATGTCAGCGCCAGCGCCAGCGCGGAAAATGACAGCGCGGCGACATATTTGCCAAGCACCACCGCGCTCAGGGGCACCGGCAAGGTGAGCAGCAATTCGATCGACCCGTTGCGGCGCTCCTCAGCCCACAGGCGCATGGAAATCGCCGGTAGGAAAAACAAGTAAAGCCACGGGTGAAACAGGAAAAAGCTCGTCAGGTCGGCTTGTCCCGCCTCGAAATACCCGCCCAGATAGAAGGTCGACAGGCCGGTCGCCAGCAAAAACACGAAAATAAATACAAACGCCAGCGGCGTTGCAAAATAGCTGTTGAACTCGCGCTGCGTAACCAGCGCCACCTGCCGCATCATTGGCTTGCCTCCGCACCAGCCCCGCGCGTCAAATCGCGGAAAACATCGTCCAGACGCCCGGCTTCCAGCGCCAGCCCGATAATCGCTGCCGACATCTGCTCAAGGCATGCTTGCACGCGCGCAAACAAGGCCGCAGCTGTCTCGTCGGATTTATCGTCGCGCAAAATACGGAAAATAGCCTCCGCGCCGCGGTCTTCGCGCTCGATCCGAACTTGCGTCAGAGTTTCGAGTTGCGCGGCCAAATCGTCGGCGCGCGCACTGGTCGCGGTCAAAACAACGGCACCGTGATAGGCCGAGCGCGCAGCCAATGCCGACGGCGTACCTTCGACAATCACGCGCCCGCGATCAATAATCATGGCGCGCGTGCAGATGGCGTCTACTTCTTCCAGAATATGGGTGGAAATAATAATGGCCTTGGTGCGTGCCATTTCGCTAATGGCGGCGCGCACTTGATGTTTTTGGTTCGGATCCAGCCCGTCGGTCGGCTCGTCCATAATTAAAATATCCGGGTCATGCACAATGGCTTGGGCGAGACCTACGCGCCGACGAAACCCCTTCGACAGCGTGTCGATCGGCTGGTCAAGCACGCCGTGTAATTCCGTCATTTCAATCGCCCGACCCGCCGCATGGCGCGCGGCGGCTTTGTCCAGCCCGCGAATACGGGTTACGAAATCCAAAAACTGGCGCGGCGTCATATCGGGCCAGGCCGGTGCGCCTTCGGGCAAATAGCCCATGCATTGCTGGGCGCGCAGCGGCTCTTGGCAAATATCCACACCGTCGATCAGCGCCGTGCCGGAAGTCGGGCGCAAATAGCCCGTGATCATTTTCATACTGGTCGACTTGCCGGCTCCGTTCGGCCCCAAAAAGCCCAGCACTTGCCCGCGTTCCACCGAAAAGCTGACATCGTTGACGGCGCGGAAATCGCCGAAATCTTTGGTCAGGTTCAAAATATCAATCATGGCATATGAGATAGGTGACGCGCCCATGTGTTGCAAGCTGAAAAGAACGGGAAAGAACGCGAAAAAATGGGCCCGACGTGATCTGAACAAGGGAGGAAAGTTTCGTCCACGCCGGGCCGCTTCTGAGGGCAAGGTTAATGTGACAAATGATTGAGCCGGAAGAAGGGCGAAAATATGACAATATTAAGGCAGTTCAAAAAAGCCGTTTCGGCTGTTTTGCCAGCTTTCGGGCGCGGCAAAAAAACGCGCTTGGCGCTTGCATCGAGGCGCACAACGCGCAACCATGCGCTATGTCATCTTCAAAGCCTCTCATTATTGTTGCCAATGCTTTTGAACGTGAGCGCAAGCTGGCCCTTCAAACGCCCGCGCGCATTATGTGGACGCGGGGCGAACTGAACGATTTGCTGGGCTGTTATGGGCGTCATGTGGCGGCCGGCACGTGGCGCGACTATGCCATTGATGACGGCCCCGAACATGCCAGCTTTTCTGTATTCCGCCACAGCAGCGAAGTGCCGCTTTACATCATTGAAAAAATACCGGCCCTGCGACGCAAACAGGGTGAATATTGCGTGCGCGGGATGGACAAACGGGTTTTGCGCCGCGGCCACACGCTCGATGCGCTGTTGCGCTTTTTCGACCGTAAAAGCCTGCGGGTTCTCTCGTGAGCTGAAACCGCCAGCGCGCAAGACGAAAAAAGCCCCGACGCAATGCATCGGGGCTTTGTCGTTTTCCAGATTCTTACACCCTATTCGCGGTCGCCCATGAATTGCAGCAACAGCACGAACAAATTGATAAAGTCGAGATACAGACGCAGCGCGCCATAAATGGCTTTTTTCTCGGCAATTTCAGCCGTGTCACCGGCATAATAGATGCGTTTAATGTCTTGCGTGTCATAAGCCGTCAGACCGGCAAAAATCAGCACACCAAGCACCGATACAGTCAGGTGCAGCGCTGAACTGCCGACAAACATATTCACAATCGACGCCAGAATAATGCCGATCAGACCCATGAACAAAAACGCGCCCATCGGTGCCAGATCACGCTTGGTGGTATAACCGTAAAGGCTGAGGGCACCGAAAGAACCCGCCGTCACCAGCAGGGTACGCACCACACTCACCCCGGTAAAGACAAGCAATACATATGACAATGACATGCCCATCAGACCAGCAAATACCCAGAACATGGTCTGCGCGCGGGCCGACGACATGGCGTGCAGCCGCGTGCCCAACCAAATTGCCATGATCAACGGTGAAAACGCCAGCACGTAAATCAGCGGCGTAGAGGCAATGGCAAGGTAAATGCCCGATGCCGCGCCGAAATAGGCGGCGGCGGCTGTGACCAACAGGCCCATTGCCATGTAATTATAGACTTTCGTCATATAGATCTGCAGGCCGGTGTCGATTGAGCGCGCGCGCGCCTCTCCAGCTACCGCAGTAGGTGTATCGTCTTGTGACCAACGATCAGACATGTGAACTTCCTTTCATAAAACCCAATAGGCTTAATATCTGCCTTCAACGTGTCAATTTCAAGACCTATTCGGTGCGTAAAACGGACGCGCTGGGCGCGCGCAGAGCCGAATAGGTGCCAATCAAGCCCAGTACAACCGTCAACACGGTGGCCCCGACAACCGTTGCCGCCAATGTGCCGGGCAAAAATATCCATTCGGCCTGCATTGCGCCTACGACCAGCGCCCACGATGCCACCGTGCCGGCAAGCGCGGCAATGAGCGCCGCGCCAGCCCCCATCAGCATATATTCCAGCATGAACGCCGTCAGCACGCGCAAGCGCGTAGCGCCCAGCACTTTCATAACCACAGCATCGTAAACCCGCGCCCGGTGCCCCGCCGCCATCGCTCCGGCAAGCACCAAAATGCCCGCCAGCAACGTCACCACGCTCATGGCACGCACCGCCAGGCCAATATTTTCAATAATCCCACTGGCGGCTTGCAGAGCCTCTTTGACGCGAATAATGGTCACATTCGGATAGGCCAGCGCCACAGCGCGGGTTAACTCGGCTTCTTTGTCGGGCGTCATGGTCACCGTGGTGAGATAGGTGTGCGGCGCACGCGCGATCGGCTCGGGCGAAAAAATCATGAAAAAATTAAGCCCGCCCGACGCCCAGTCAATTTTGCGTAAATTGGCAATGGTTGCCGTCAATGGGCGGCCCAGAACATTGACCGTAATGGTGTCGCCAAGCCCGACATCCAATCCGGCCGCGATTTCCGCATCAAACGAAACCAGCGGCGGGCCCTGATAGTCATCCGCCCACCATGCGCCGTCGACAATCTCACCACCTTCGGGAGCCGTGCGGCCATAGGTCAGGCCGCGGTCGCCGCGCAACACCCATTCGACATCCGGGATCGGTGACAATTCAACCGAGGCAACACCATTGACGGCCATAATCTGGCCGCGCAGCATCGGGCTTTTCTCAATGCCAACAATGCCGCCGGTCGCTTCCACCAAATCGGTAAAGCCGTCAATTTGATCGGGCTGAATATCGAGAAAAAAGAACGACGGTGTGCGGTCGGGCAGGTCGCCGCTGATCTGGGTGTTGATATTGCCATCCAGCATGGAAATGGTCGACAACAGCGTTACTGACAGGCCCATCGACAAAACCACGGCACGCACGGGCGCATTGGGGCGTGTGATATTGCTCATGGCAAGGCGCCATTCGGGTTGGCGCGGCCGCCCTGCCATCCGGACAAGTTGCACAAGCAGCCAGGCGGTCGCCCTGAGCGCCAGATAAGACAGCGCCACCCCGACAGCGAACCAGACGGCAATATCCGTGCGCTCGGCAATAACCATCGCCAAGGCAACAAGGCCCACAAAACACACGCCAATCGCAAGTAAATAGCGCCGCGCGGGTATTACGCCCTCGGCATTGGTGGCCTGTCGGAAAAGGCTGCCGACGGAAACCTTCTCGACCTTGCCCAGCGGCCACAGGGCAAATCCGGCGGCCGACAGCACGCCAAACCCAGCTGCCGCAAGCAAAGGCCCGCCATAAAGATCGGGCACCAGCGCGACGGGCAAAATTGCCCCGAACAAGGTTTGCACACCGAAAGGTGCCAGCGCGCCCAGCACCAAGCCAAGCGCAATGGCGCAAACCGATAACAGCGTTATTTGCAGCGCGTAAATTTTGAAAATGAACCGGCCCGAGCCGCCCAGCGCTTTCACGATAGCGATGGTTTCGCGGCGGCGTTCCAGATAGGCGGTAATGGCGTTGCCGACCCCGACACCGCCGACGACCAGCGCGGTCAGCCCCACCAAGGTCAAAAACAGCCCCAGCCGCTCGACAAAGCGGCGCAAAGAGGGCGAGGCGTCAAAGCGGTCGCGCATGCGCCAACCAGCATTGGGAAACGCATCTTCGGCGCCTTGCGCGATCGCGGCCAGTCGTGCGCGCGCATCCTCGGGCGGCAATTTAAGCCGGTAATGGAAATTGATCAGACTGCCCGGTTGCAAAAGACCGGCGGCGCGCAATCCCTCAAAACCCAGCATGAGACGCGGCGCCAGAGGAAACCCGCCGGCCGAGCGGTCAGGCTCGTCGATGATAAGGTCGTTCACGCGTACGCGAATATTGCCCAGTTTCAAAACTGCGCCCGGTTCAATGCCGAAGCGGTCAAACAGATCGCGCTCGGCAACAGCGCCATAAATTTTCCCCGACGCCGTTTCAAAAACCCCCAGCGCCGTGCCCAGCGTGCCACCAGAGGCAAGGGCAAGCTCACCGTAAAGCGGGTAAATATTATCGACCGCCTTGGCCTCGACCAGCAGCGTGGCCTGTTCATAGCGCACCATGGCGCGCATGGTCGCCATGCGCGATAGGTCGCCTTGAGCATCCAGCCAAGCGCGTTCGTCTTCCGACGCTTCGCGGTGAACAAGGCGAAAGTCCATATCGCCGCCCAAAATGGCTTGGCCTTGCGCCGCCATGCCCGCCACCATGGAGGCCGACAGCGAGCCAACCGCTGAAATGGTGGAAATGCCCAACACCAAGCACAGAAAAAAAATTCTGAAGCCGGAAAACCCGTGGCGCATTTCGCGCCGCGCAAGCCTTAGCGCCAGCCCCCAGCCCAGCCGCGATGGTTCAGACGCCGCCATTATGATGCCTTGTCGCGCGCAGATAAAAGCTGGCCGTCCTGCATGGTTTCCACCCGCGCGCAGCGATCGGCCAAAGCGCGGTCATGGGTAATCAGCAAAACCGTTGTGCCGCGTTCGGCGGCGAGCCGCAAAATCAAATCCATAATCTGGCGTCCGGTATTCTGATCCAGATTGCCTGTCGGCTCATCGGCAAACAATACCGGCGGATTGGCAACAAGCGCGCGCGCCAGCGCCGTGCGCTGTTGCTCCCCACCCGACATTTGCGCCGGATAATGCGTCAGGCGATGCGACAGGCCGACCTCCGCAAGCATGGCTTCGGCCTTTTCAAAGGCTGCGGCGTCACCGGCAAGTTCGAGCGGCAGGGCGACATTTTCAACCGCCGTCATCGTCGGCACCAGGTGGAAAGACTGGAACACAATACCGACATGGGAACGGCGAAAACGCGACAGCGCGTCCTCATCCATATTTGCATAATCATGCCCCGACACAACGACCTCGCCTCGGCTCGCTGGCTCAAGCCCCGCCAGCACCATGAGCAAGGTCGACTTGCCCGACCCCGATGGCCCGATCAGGCCGACCGTTTCACCGGACGAAATCGACAAATCAATGCCACGAATGATGTTGACGGCTCCGGCCTGACTCGGCAGGGTAACGAACAAATTTCGGGTAACTATCATGGCGTCAGTCATACGGGCTTCTATTACCTCTGTTTAAACTTTGACATTCGGGTCTATGGATCTGGAGGAACCAAACTCTTGTTAATATTTGGACGTTTCTATCACGGATTTCCGTCACCCCGCGCTGCCGATATTATATATGTGCGCCCGGGCGTTATTTCCAAGTTTTTCATTGTTTTGTGCTTGCTACTGAGCTGGCCCGCACTGATGTCGGGCCCGGCGCGCGCCGCCAATGCCGCCGCGGACGTAACCTTGGTGGCCCTTGGCGACAGCCTGACCGCCGGCTTCGGACTGGCCCCGACCGACGGGTTCACGGCCAAGCTGGAAAGCTATTTGCACGCCCGCGGCTTGTCCGTGCGCGTGGTAAATGGCGGGGTGTCGGGCGACACAAGTTCAGGCGGGCTTGCGCGTTTTGACTGGGCCGTGCCGGATGAAGCTGACGCCATTATTATCGAACTGGGCGCCAATGACGCCTTGCGCGGCATTGACCCGGATCTGACGCGGGCGAATTTAGAGCAAATCATCGAAAAATCACAAGCGCGCGGGTTGCAGATTCTTCTCGCCGGCATGCTGGCCCCACCCAATCTGGGGCCGGCCTATGGGGAAGCCTTTGCGGCCATATTTCCCGATCTTGCGCGCCAATATGAGCTGGCACTTTATCCGTTTTTTCTCGACGGCGTCGCGGCACAAAAATCGCTTAATCTCGCCGACGGAATCCATCCCAATGCCGCCGGCATCGACATTATTGTTTCACGCATCGGCCCCTATGCCGAGCGTCTCGTTTCTAATGTAATTTCAGGGGAGAGATCAAAATGATGGAATTCAGGCAGTTAGGGCACACCGATATTAAAGTCAGCAGTATTTGTCTCGGCACAATGACATGGGGCGAGCAGAACACCGAGGCCGAAGGCCATGCACAGATGGATTATGCCGTCGATATGGGCATTAATTTTTTCGACACGGCGGAAATGTATGCCGTGCCGCCCAAGCCCGAAACGCAAGGGTCAACGGAGGAGATTATCGGCACATGGTTCAAAAAAACCGGCAAGCGCGATGACATTATTCTGGCGACCAAAGTGTCGGGGCGCGCGCCATTTGACTGGCTGCGCGATGATGGCTCAAAAACCGAGCATTCGCGCGCGCAGATCATGGAAGCGATTGATAAAAGCCTGGCGCGGCTGCAAACCGATTATGTCGATCTGTACCAACTGCACTGGCCGGATCGGCCCATGTCGGTGTTTGGCGGCGGCTTCGGCTACAAACACAAGAGCGAGCAGATCAACCGCATTGAAGATATTCTGGGCGTTCTGGCGGATGTGCAAAAAGCCGGCAAGGTGCGCCATTTCGGTCTGTCCAACGAAACGCCATGGGGCATTATGAAGTTTCTGCAGCATGCCGAATTGAACCAAGACCTGCCGCGCATTGTGTCGGTGCAAAACGCGTATAATCTGGTAAACCGGATTTACGAATTGGGCAGTTCAGAGATTTACCATCACGAAGGCGTTGGCCTGCTGGCCTATTCGCCGCTGGCGCAGGGCTATCTGACCGGCAAATATCAAAACGGTGCAATGCCGCAAGGCTCGCGCAAGCAATTATTCAACAGGCTGCAACGCTATGAAACGCCCGGCGCCGACGCCGCCATCTCCGCCTATCTCGAGATTGCGGAGAAATGGGGGCTGGACGCCTCGCAGCTTGCCAATCAATTTGTAACGACGCGCGATTTTGTGACCTCGAATATTATCGGGGCAACATCCATGGAACAGTTGAAACTGGCCGTCACCAGCGTAGATATACAGATGAGCGAAGAATTGCTGGACGAGATCGAGGCCGTGCACATGCGCGCGCCAAATGTCTGCCCCTGATCTTGCCTTTGAGGATAAACGATTATGCAAAAACTCGACAAAGCCGCACGCGCACAAGCCATGAACGCGCTGACAGGGTGGAAAAAAACGCGCGGGCGCGATGCCATCCACAAGACCTTTATTTTTGCCGACTTCAACCAGGCTTTTGCCTGGATGGCGCGCGTCGCAATGATGGCGGAAAAACTCGACCACCATCCCGAATGGTCAAATGTGTACAAAACGGTCGAAGTGACCTTAACCACGCATGATGCGGGCGGCCTGTCTGATCTTGATGTGAAAATGGCTCGCTTTATGGACAAAACGGCAGGTGCCGCCGGGCGCCCAAAACAGCGCGCGAAAAGCTGACGCGGGGCGGCATGGCACTTACCCGTCGCGATTTCATGATTCTTGGCGTGCTGGCCTGTCTCGCAGCGGGCGTCGCGCTTGTCCGCCAGCCTGACGCGCCCGCGCTGGCCGCGCATGACACAGCGATCCGCGATGTTATTTTGCAGCAAATTGATGCTTTCGGGCGCGGCGATGATGCCGCGGCTTTCGCGTTTGCGGCCCCTGATATTCAAGCCCAGTTTCTCGGGCCGGAAGTTTTCATTGCCATGGTCAAAGCGCATTACCGACCGGTTTATACCGCGCAAAAAGTAGCGTTTCCCGAGCCCGCCCAGGCCATTGAGGACAGGCCCGAAACGCGCGTCCAGCGGGTCTATATCACCGATCGTCGCGGGCGCAATACACATGCGCGCTACATCATGCAAAAACAGCCGGACGCATCTTGGAAGATCGCCGGCTGTCAATTGATCGAAACGGATCAGCTAGATATCTAACAGCCACCCGCTCTTTGGGTTTGGCACTTAGCGCGGTGCCATGCGAATGGCGCCATCGAGACGCACATCTTCACCGTTGAAATAATTCACCTCGCACATGGTCGTGGCAAGTTTGGCGTATTCCTCCGGATTGCCAAGGCGCGACGGATAAGGCACTTGCGCGCCCAAGGCCTGCTTCACATTTTCGGGTGCCGCAGCCAGCAAAGGTGTGTTGAAAATGCCCGGCAAAATCGTATTGACGCGAATACCCTCGCGCGACAGATCGCGCGCGATCGGCAGCGTCATACCGACAACACCGCCCTTGGAAGCCGAATAAGCCGCCTGACCGATTTGCCCGTCTTCGGCGGCAACCGAAGCAGTATTGACCATGGCCCCACGATCGCCACATTCCAGCGGGTCGAGCGTCATCATGCCCGCGGCTGATTTGGCGATGCAGCGGAAGGTGCCCACCAGATTGATTTGGATGATGAGGTTGAAGGCGTCGAGCGGAAAATGCGAAATATCGCCGGTTTCTTTATTGCGCGAAGCCGTTTTGATGGCATTGCCGGTCCCGGCACAGTTGATCAGAATACGTTCTTGTCCCAGCGCGGCGCGAATTTTTTCAAAACCGGCATCGGTCTCTTCATCATTGGTCACATTGACCTTTGCAAAACACCCGCCCAATTCGGACGCAACCGCTTCGCCGCGCTCCTCATTGAGATCGAAAATACCAATTTTGACACCTCGCTCAGCCAGCATGCGGGCCGTCGCTTCGCCAAGGCCGGACGCACCGCCGGTTACAATCGCGGTAATATTTGAATCGAGCTTCATGTTTATATCTCCCTGAATATTTGAAACTGCCTCGAGATAGGCGGCATCGTATAAAGGCGTGCCGATAGTGGCAAGCGGTTTAATTTTGGTGGTCGCGCAAGTGCGCTTCGCGCCTGATTAGATAAAAGCTGGAACCGATGATGATTGCCGCACCGATAACCGTATAGGCATCGGGAACATTGGAAAACAGAAGATATCCGGCAATCGCCGCCATAATCAGGCGGGTATAATCGACCGGCGCGATAACGCTGGCCTCGCCTTGGGCATAGGCACGAATAAAGCAATTATGCGCCATCGCGCCCAACGTCCCCATCACAAACAGCAAAATCAGGTCGTTGACGCCAACCGGCGTCCACACCCAGATGGCGGGTATCGCGGTGATCACAAGCCCCACCACGCCAGTATAGAACATCAAGGTGACAGGCCGATCATAGCGCGAGGCAATATTCACCAAAATTGTAGCGACCGCCACCAGCACCGCGTGTCCAAGCGCGGCAAAAACCGGCAGGCCGAGCATCATATCGGCACCCGGGCGCAGCATGACAATGACCCCGGCAAACCCCACAAGCGTCGCCAGCGTGCGCCGCAGCCCCACAGGCTCCGCCAGCAAAACAACCGCCAGCGGCACAATGAAAAGATTGCGCGAAAAACTGAACGCTTGCGCGTCAGCCAGCGGCAAATGCACAATGGCGTAGAACCCGAGCACCATGGCTGTCGAGCCGACAATGCCGCGCAAAAGCTGCAGGCCCGGCACGGATGTCGAAATCCCCGCACGCACACCGCCCATACGCATCAAAAACGGCCAAATCACGATCAGCGAAACCAACAGCCGGAAGAACGAAATCTGGAAGGGATGCATTTCCTCGCCCAGAAATTTGACGCTCACGCTCATCAGCGTGAACAAAACGGCCGATGCGAGCAGCCACAAGGCTGCGCGTGAATTGTTTTTCTCAACCGGTTGTTCGCTGGGGTATATTTCCTCAGCCAGCGTCGCGCCCCGTGGTCAAAATGACTTTGCCCTTCACTTTGCGGTCGGACATTTCGCGCAGCGCTTGAGCCGCTTCTTCGAGCGGATAGCGCCCCGAAATGCGCGGCTTGATCTTGCCATCACTGAACATTTGCATCAGATCATCGAGGTTCTGCTTATTGGCGGCAGGTTCGCGCGCGATAAACGCGCCCCAGAACACGCCCACCACCTGACAGCTTTTCAGCAAAGTCAGATTGAGCGGAATTTTCGGAATGGGCCCGGCTGCAAAACCAATGACCAGATAGCGCCCTTCCCAATTTGTAGCCCGCAAGGCTGGTTCGGCATAATCGCCGCCGACCGGGTCATAGACCACATCGGCGCCCAGCCCGCCGGTCAGTTCTTTAATCGCGTCGGAAAACGCCCGCTGCTGGTCGCGATCCAGTTCGCCAGACGGGTAAAGCAGCGTCTCATCGGCACCATGTTCGCGGCAGACATCCAGCTTATCTTGCGACGAGGCCGCAGCTATGACGCGCGCGCCCATGGCCTTGCCCAGTTCGACCGCAGCCAGCCCAACCCCGCCAGCCGCGCCCATGACGAGCAGATTTTCGCCGGGCTTGATATCAGCGCGATCCTTCAAGGCGTAATATGATGTGCCATAGGTCAGCACGAGCGCCGACGCGGTTTCCAGATCCATGGCGTCGGGCACCGGAATGCAGCTTGCTTCGGGAATGGCAAGCTCCTCGACAAACCCGCCATGGCCGCACGAGCCGATCACGCGGTCACCGATTTTGAACATACTGGCACCTTCGCCCAGCTTGCTGACCACGCCGGCCACCTCGCCGCCGGGTGAAAACGGCAATGGCGGCTTGAACTGGTATTTGTTTTCGATAATCAGCGTGTCGGGAAAATTGACGGCGGCGGCGTGCACCTCGAGAACGACTTGCCCGGGGCCGGGTTCGGGTGAGGGAATATCCTCGACACTGAGTGTTTCCGGCGGCCCGAATTCCTTGCACAACACTGCCTTCATTTTTTCCTCCCTCATCGCGACGCTGGCGTCGCTCTCTTCTCAAAAATTCTGTCCGTATCATACGCAAAGCATACGCAATGAGAAGAAAAAACTATGAAAGCGGCGCGGGCAGGCTCAGAAACGCTCTTCGAGCTCGTTGCGGAGCCGCGATATTGCCAGTCTTAGCCGAGATTTGACCGTGCCCAATGGCAAGTCGGTTTCGCGCGCAATCTCCGAATGTGACCAGCCTTTGTAAAACGCCAACTGAACCAGATCGCGTTGTTCGTCCGGCAGCTTGGTTAACGCCCCGCGCACCTTATCGGCTTCGACACGTCCGATCAGCGCATCGTCGGGGCGCAAAGGATCATCGCCAACCAATGTCGGGTCATCCGGGTCAATTTCGGGGAAACGCTGGCGGCGCAATATATCGATCCGCCGATTACGCGCGATAATAAAAATCCACGTTGATGGGGCTGCAAGCTCGCGTTTGTAAAGATGCGCCTTGCGCCACACGGTCAACATGGCCTCTTGCGCGATCTCTTCGGCCTGTGGGCCCGAAGACCCAAGGCGGATTAAATAGCCCTTCAGCCGTGGCGCGAAATGCTTGAAAAGCTCCGCAAAGGCGTCACGGCTTTTATGTTCGGCGATTGTCTCGATGAGGGAGGCAAAATAGGCAACGCCTTGCTCCCTGTCTAAAACTTCCCGCGCGGACCGGATGTTCTGGCCGCTCGACTGCATGGTCACCAGACCTTCTACTACGCGCACAAGAATGCAGTACGCTCTAGGATTAAACGCTACTCGCCGTGCAAAAGCAAGCGCTGGAAATTGCCGCGCAAAGCGCGTAGAGTGCGCAGCGTGTTGATTTCAGAAAAAAATGGTTCAATGAAACGGTTTACAAATTATGCGGCTTTGGCCCTGAGCGGTATTTTATTTTGGGCACCCGCCGCAAATGCGGCCGACGCGCAGCCCGTGGGAACATTTAATGACTGGCGCGCCTATGTCGAAGGCAACGGCAAAACCAAGCTTTGCTATATTGTCAGCGAGCCGCGCCGCAAATTGCCGCGCGCCGCGCGCCGCGGTGACGTGTTTATCACGGTCTCGCACCGACCCGGTGCCGGCGTTCGCAATGAAGTCAGCGTGCGGGTCGGCTATCCGTTTTCGGCTGATAGCAATCCGTTTGCGCGCATCGGCAGCGACACATTTGCCTTTTTTACGGGCGTGCGTGCCAACACCAATGCCAAGGAATGGGCATGGCTCGACAATGAGGCACGCCAGGGCGCGCTGGTGAACGCCATGAAGCGCGGCAGCGAACTGGTTTTCAAAGGCACGTCCGAGCGCGGCACACTGACCACGGACAGCTATTCGCTCAAAGGGGTCACCGCGGCGATGAAAGCTATCGACAAAGCCTGCGCCGATGGTTGAGGCATCTGCCGATAATCCGGACACGCGTCAAAGCCTGTGCGGTGCAGATATCGCAACATTGGATGACGCGCTGCGGCAAGCCGGTGTGCCCGACAAACAGGTCAAAATGCGCCGTCAGCAAATTTGGAGTTGGCTCTACACCCACGGCGTGAATGATTTTGACGCCATGCACAATGTCGCCAAAGCGGTGCGCGCCGGCTTGGCGGAAAAGTTTTCGCTGGCACGACTGCGCGTTGGCGACGCCCAATATTCCGATGACGGCACGCGAAAATGGCTGTTCCGACTGCATGACGGGCACGAGATTGAAACCGTCTATATTCCCGAAGCCGGTCGCGGCACCTTGTGTATCTCCAGTCAGGTGGGGTGTACGCTGGCGTGTCGCTTTTGTCATACGGGCACGCAACGTCTTGTTCGCAATTTGACCGCCGCCGAAATAACCGGCCAACTTGTCGCCGCGCGCGATGCGTTGGATGATTGGCCGACCGGCAGTGCGTCGAATAGCGACGCGCGCAAAATTACCAATGTCGTGATGATGGGAATGGGCGAGCCGCTCTACAATACCGATAATGTCATCGCCGCCCTTAATGTCATGAGCGATGGCGACGGACTGGCTTTGTCGCGCCGCCGCATCACCTTGTCGACATCGGGCGTCGTGCCCGACATTGCCCGCGTAGGCGGTGAAACCGGTGTTATGCTGGCGATATCGCTGCACGCGGTGCGCGATGATTTGCGCGACGAGCTGGTGCCGTTGAACAAAAAATATCCGATCGCCGATTTGCTCGACGCGTGCCGCGCCTATCCCGGCCTGTCCAATGCGCGCCGCATTACATTTGAATATGTCATGCTCAAAGATGTGAACGACACCGACGCCGACGCACGCGAACTGGTGCGCCTGCTGGCGGGCATACCGGCCAAAATCAATCTGATCCCGTTTAATCCTTGGCCCGGCAGCCCTTATGTTTGCGCCGATTGGCCGCGCATCGAAGCCTTTGCCGATATTGTGAACCGCGCTGGATATGCCAGCCCGGTGCGGACCCCGCGCGGGCGCGACATCATGGCGGCGTGCGGTCAGCTGAAATCGCAAAGCGTCAAAGAAACCGCCGCGGCAAAAAAAATGGCCGAATTAGCCGCCCGCAAGCTGCAACGTCCGGTTGCCTAAAACCGCATGGCGCAGCACGCGATCGCAATTTTTATTTGTAAAGGGGCGTTAATGTGCTAACGAACGGGAGCGGCGCACCCTTTTGACGGTTGCTTTGGGCGCAGCGCGACAGTTCCAATTTAGGGGTATGTCGTCTATACTAAGTTTCCGAATGACACCCAAGGTTTGGACAATTTTATGATTACTGGCACAGTTAAGTGGTTTAACGAAACAAAGGGCTATGGCTTCATCGCCGTTGACGGGCAAGATGATGTGTTCGTCCATATTTCAGCAGCTCAGGCGGCCGGCCTGCGTCTGACGGAAAATATGAAATTAAGTTTTGAGAAGCAGCAAGGCAATAACGGCAAATATTCAGCCGTTAACCTGCAAGTCGCCGAATAAACCTTTCCTTTGGTCAACCCGTTTTTCAACCGATAGTCGCTATCGGGCGCATTTGCTTGTGTCTTCCAATGGCGACGGTGTGCATGACGGCAATCTGTCTTCGGCTGTTAGGGGCAATGAGGCCCAACACAGCCCTGAGGTCGTGGTGTCGCGTGCCAGCGGCGGGTTCATTGAAAATTTATACGTATCGTCGGGCGCGATGGTGAGCGTGCCCGTGCGCGGCTGCTCGTTGTCCAGGTTAAACTGCAATGTGTAGATGCGTTCATTGCCTTGGCGCGCATAAGCCGATGAAAACTTGCCGCGCATTTTCATCCAGATGTGGAAAAAATCACGGGTTTCAAAACTCGGATGTGGAATCCCCAAATAGCTGACGATAAAATCATCCTGCGCGCGGCTTTGGATAACAAAATCATAAAGCGATTGGCCGCTGTCCCAGTCAAACTCACCATCCGAGCAATACATGGTTTGATTTGGCCGCCAGCCCGCATCCGCGCCCTGAACGGGTGAGCCCAGAGGCATAAGACTGGCGCAAGCCGCCAACGCCACGCAAAATATAAAGGCCAAGTTTCGCATAAGCCGAAAATTACACGAATGCGGCTGCGCTTGCACCCGTTAATGTGAACGGCTAAAAGGCGGAACAGGTTTGGAGCAGACAGATGAACGATATTAAAAAAGTGGTGCTGGCCTATTCGGGCGGTCTGGACACATCCATTATTCTGAAATGGTTGCAGGAAGAATATGGCTGCGAGGTCGTGACCTTCACAGCCGATTTGGGCCAAGGCGAAGAGCTGGATCCGGCGCGGGAAAAAGCCGAGATGCTCGGCATTAAGGAGATTTTCATTGAAGATCTGCGCGAGGAATTTGTCCGCGATTATGTGTTTCCCATGTTCCGGGCCAATGCGCTTTATGAGGGTGTGTATCTTTTGGGCACCTCGATTGCGCGGCCGCTCATTGCCAAACGGCAGGTCGAAATTGCGGCTCAAACCGGCGCGCAAGCGGTCTGCCACGGCGCCACGGGCAAAGGCAATGACCAGGTGCGCTTTGAGCTTGGTTATTATGCCTGCAACCCCGGCATCCATGTCATTGCACCGTGGCGCGAATGGGATTTGAACAGCCGCGAAAAGCTCATCGCCTATGCCGAACAACACCAGATTCCCGTGCCCAAAGACAAGCGAGGCGAAGCGCCGTTTTCGGTAGACGCCAATTTGCTGCACACCTCAAGCGAGGGCAAAGTGCTGGAAGACCCGGCTGAACCTTGCCCGGAATTCGTCTATCAGCGCACGGTCGCGCCCGAGGACGCCCCTGATGCGCCGACTTTTATCGAAATTGGCTTCAAGAGTGGCGATGCCGTCTCGATTGACGGCGAAGAGATGTCTCCGGCGACCTTGCTGGCGCGGCTCAATGCGTTGGGCGGTGCCAATGGGATTGGTCGGCTGGACTTGGTGGAAAACCGTTTTGTCGGCATGAAGTCACGCGGGGTATACGAAACCCCCGGCGGGACAGTGCTGTTGGCCGCGCATCGCGGCATGGAAAGCATCACACTCGACCGGGGGGCGATGCATTTAAAAGATGAGTTGATGCCGCGCTATGCTGAGCTGATTTACAATGGCTTCTGGTTTTCACCCGAGCGCGACATGCTGCAAGCGGCGATTGACAACAGCCAAAAATATGTCACTGGCTCGGTCACGCTGAAGCTTTATAAGGGTTCGGCAAGCGTCGTGGCGCGCAAATCGGATTACTCGCTATATTCTGAAGAACATGTGACGTTTGAAGAAGATGCGGTTTACGACCAGCAGGACGCCGAGGGCTTCATCAAGCTGAATGCTCTGCGCCTGAAGCTGCTCGGGCGCCAGCGCGGATAAGCCTCAAACCTCGACCTCAGGCACACCCGCTTGACGACACGCGGCGGTGAGCGTGTTACGCAGCAGGCACGCAATGGTCATCGGGCCAACGCCACCCGGCACAGGCGTGATGTGACCGGCGACCTTAACGGCCTCGTCAAAGGCGACATCGCCGACAAGTTTCGTTTTTGGCTGGCCTGCGTCATCGACCCCTTTTTCCGGCGCCTCAACGCGATTGATGCCGACATCGATGACGCACGCACCCGGCTTAACCCAATCGCCCTTGACCAGTTCGGCAATGCCGACGGCGGCAACAAGAATGTCAGCGCTGCGGCACACAGACGCCAAATCCTGTGTCCGCGAATGGGCAATCGTGACCGTGCAATTTTCTTTTAACAATAACTGCGCCACCGGCTTGCCGACGAGGTTTGACCGTCCGATCACCACGGCATGTTTGCCCGTCAAATCGCCTAAGGTTTGCTTGGCCAGTATGACGCTGCCCAAAGGTGTGCAAGGCGTCAGGGCTGGCAAGCCTGAAGCCAACCGCCCGGCATTGATCGGGTGCAAGCCATCCACATCCTTATCAGGACGAATGGTATCAACCACGACCTGCTGCGAAATCTGCTCCGGCACCGGGAACTGCACCAAAATGCCATGAACGTCCGGATCGTCATTGAGCGAGCGCACCTTGTCCAGCAAAGTTTCCTGCGGCGTGTCGGCGGGCAGACGGAATTCAAAAGACGCCATACCGGCTTGTTTTGTCGCAATGCCCTTATTGCGAACATAAACTTGGCTGGCCGCATCTTCCCCGACCAACACCACGGCAAGACCCGGTGTCAAATTATGTGTGTTTTGCAGCTCAGTGACTGCCAGACCAATGCGACCTCTCAGCTCGGCAGCAATGGCTTTCCCGTCGATAATGTGCGCTGTCATGGCCCGCTCCGGCGCTAATTGGCAGCCTGGAACAGTTCCCACATAAGATCGCGCAGGAACCAAAGACCCAGAATGACAATGAGCGGCGACAAATCGAGCCCGCCCATATCGGGCAGCAAGCGGCGCACGGGCCGGTAAACCGGCTCGGTGAGGCGGTTGAGCGCATCGCCGACCAGATACACAAATCGGTTACGCATATTGACAATGTCAAAGGCAACGAGCCAGCTCAGCACGGCTGACAGGATAATGACCCAGACATATAGATCTATGATCCGGTCAAGCAGCATCAGAACGGAATACATCCGACCCCCTTATCCGGGCGTGATGCCGGAAAAATTTCAGCCTCGTCGAGATTGCCGAGTCTAGATTGCCGAACTGTCGTCGTCACGCATGTAAATCGAATTAAGCGGGCGTTCCATAACCTTACGCACCATTGGTTCAAAAGCCTCCAGCGGCATCGACTCATAATTCGGATCAAACGCGGCTTGGTCATAAAGATGGCAGAACTGCGCGGTATATTCGAAATGATCATGTCCGCGGAACTGCTCGCGCGCGTCGCGGTCAAGGCCAATATGGTGGAAGAAGTAATAGCCCTGAAAAATGCCGTGATTTTGCAGCATGAAGTGGTTTTGCTCGGAAATGAACGGCTTCAAAATCACCGCGCCCAATTCGGCATGGTTGAACGTGCCCAGCAAATCGCCAATGTCATGCAACAAGGCACACACGACATATTCCTCATCCTTGCCATCTTTATGCGCGCGCGTCGCCGTTTGCAGGCTGTGTTCAAAGCGGTCGACAGCAAAGCCACCAAAATCGCCCTGCAGCATTTTCAGATGCGCCATAACGCGATCCGGCAGAGTTTTGGAAAACTCCCCAAACGCCGCTGAAATTTTCGCATAGTCATCCGCGGTGCCGTCTACCATGGCGTGAAACGACGCGCGATCAGTTGTGTCATCCAACATTTCTGTCTCCCAATAAAGTTTCACCCATTGTGCCGAAAAGCCCGGGTTTTGACAATTGCCTTTTAGAGCCCATTGATTAATCTATCACCATCAAGAATAAGGAGGATGACATGCTTGCCTATGTAACTATCGGAACGAATAACAAAGAAAAAGCCGTCGCGTTCTACACAGAACTGCTCGGCGCATTGGGTGCCAAAGAGCTTTTCAGCAATGACCGTTTGGTATTTTTCGGCACCGGCCCGGGCGCGCCGATGATCGCCGTCGGCACGCCGTATGATGGCGAAGCCGCAACCCATGGCAATGGCACCATGCTGGCAATTCCTGTCGGCAGCCGCGAAAATGTCGACAAAATCTACGCCGCGGCGCTGGCGCTGGGCGCGAGCGATGAGGGCGCGCCGGGCGAACGTGGTGCCGGTTTCTACGGCGGTTATTTCCGCGACTTTGATCACAACAAAATCACCGTCTGCCATATCGGTTAATTTTTTGACCGCTTTGGGGGCCACGCGCGGGCTTAGGAGGCGTAATTTTCCGGCTTCAGCCCGCGCCTGGCGTCGTAAAAGGCCTTGATCTCGCTCAGGTCTTTATCAAGGTCACCCGTGGGCGTGAAAAAATGATCAATACCCGCGCGTCTTGCCGCGGTGTCAAGAAAGGCAATGGCAATGGGGACATTGGCTTTGCTGGCGATATGGTAAAATCCGGTTTTCCAATTTGGCTGGGGACTGCGGGTGCCTTCCGGCGTAATGAGCAGAACCATATCGTCATTTTTCTCAAATTCCTGAACCGTTTGGCGCACGCGCGCACCAGCCGCGCGCCGGTCAACCGGCACGCCGCCGCAATAGCGCAAAAACCAACCGAGCGGCCCGATAAACAGCGTGTGCTTTATGAACACATTCAGGTTCATACGCAGGGCAAACACAATCAATACAAATAACGGGAAATCCCAATAGGAGGTGTGCGGCGCGGCAATGATGACATATTTCCGCAAACCTTTTGGCACTTTGCCGACGGCGCGCCAGCCGAAAAGCCTAAGCCCGACAATCGACAAAAATTGCAATATCGGTGCCAGCACCGGCGTACTGAAAATCGTGATCCGCACTGTTTTATTCCCAAAACCGGCAAGGCCGGTCAGCCAAGGCTAGGCACCCTTGGCTACTTTCTTGCGTATATTTGGCAAATCGGCAAATTCGGCAGGCCGCGTCTCTTGGCGCGCCGACATCGCTTCCAAGATTTCGTCATTTTGCAGCATGGACGCATTCCACATGCCAATCCATTCCAGGCCTTCCTGCGTTGAATGGTCCCGCGCATAGGTGATCGCGCGCTTGCAGCCATGCACGGCCAGCGGCGCGTTGGCGGCAATCTCACGGGCAATTTCCATCACCCCGGCCAGCATGTCTTCATGGCTGTCATAAACCCGGTTGACCAGTCCCATATCGCGCGCTTCCTCGGCGCTGACACGCCGACCCGTATAGGCCATTTCGCGCACCAGCCCTTCGGGGATCAGTTTGACAATGCGCGGGAAAGTGCCGACATCTGCCGTCATGCCGATTTTGGTTTCGTAAATCGTCATAAACGCATCGCGTGTGGCATAGCGCATATCGCACGCGGTTACGAGATCGACCCCACCGCCAATGCAGCCACCCTGAATAGCCGCGAGCACGGGCAAACGGCATGTTTCGAGGCTCGAAAAGCTGTCCTGCATCAGGCTCACAGTGTTCAGGAAATTCGCCGCTTTCTGACGGCGCCGGGTCACATCCGTGCTGTCGTCTTTGACATCGCCCGCCATGAACATACCGACGTCAAGGCCGCCGCAAAAATGCGGGCCGGTCGAAGAAATCACGATGACGCGCGCGCGCGCTTTCTCGTCAATATCGCGGATAATGGCAGGCAATTCGTCCCAAAAAGCCGCGTTCATATTATTGCGCTTTTCCGGTCGGTTCAGAACAATATGGGCAATATTTTCATCAATCGAAACGTCGAAACACTCATAGCTCATCGGCAAAACTCCTCTAAGTCCACTCACTATACGCGCATAGGAGCCATAAATTCCATAGGCTGATTAAACCAATTCCAGACTATCAAGATCAAGCGCCATATAGCCCGAACGCTCGGCCATGACAGCAAACATTTCATCGCCCCGCTCGGTGCGTTCAACCAACATGGCCGAAATGACGCCCATCAAAAAGCCCGCAAAAGCCGCGCGGCGATATTCATGCCATGCCTGATCAAAGGAATAGGTGGCGGTAATCGGCGTACCCAGCGCGGCCAGATAATCGCTCACAAGCTGGCGTTCGCTGGCGGCGCGCTCTTGTGGATCGGCGAGGCTGGTGGAAATGCAATACGCGACATCCGTCATCGGCGCGCCGACGCCGACTGTCTGCCAATCGACCAGACACACACGCCCGGCACTATCGAAAAACAGCATATTGTCGAGGCGCATATCGCCATGCGTAATGGTGACGGGTGTCGGGCCGTGGGTCGTGTCGGGCGCCGCATATTTGTCGAAGCGTGCCACCAGTTCGGCCCCCATATCCAAAATTTCACAGTCAATGCGGCCGCTATAACGGGCCCGCCATTCGGGATAAATCGCGGGCAGAAATTCCTTCACAAAAGCCTGGTTTCCCGCGCCATAATTCAGCCAAGTAATATCTGCAAGGCCAGGGTCCTGCCAGCGAAATTTGTGCAAATGCGCGGCTTCGCGGAGGATATTTGCCACAATGTCGGGCGACGTGCCCGTCATCTGGTCGGGCTGCACTGCCGGTGCCATATCTTCCAAGAGCAGAATAAACTCCTGCGCGGTCGGCCCCATTTCGGCATGAAAATGCTCTGGACAGCGCACCGCGCACGATGTCGCAAGCTCGCGATACCAACTCGTTTCAACCTCATAAAGGCGCATATTCCCGCCGGTTTCGCGGCTTACCGGATCTTGCGCCGGGCATTTGGCAATTATGGTCGCCGGGGCCGACGCGCCGGCATCCGACCAGTCGAGACTGAGCCGGAAGCTGTCACCCACCTGGCCTGTGCCGACCGGGGCAAAATCCATGGCGCGCAACGCACCCGCAGGCTGGCCCAGCACACCAGCCAGCCAGTCGAGATCAAATTTCCCGGGATGGTCAAAAAACCCGCTCAAGAGACAATCCGATCAAGCAGATCTTCAAAGCCGCTGGGCGCATGCGGGCCGATAAATAACTGCTCGACAACGCCGCGCCCTTCACGGGTTTCGGCCTCGGTTTCCAAACGAACCGAAACCGGCGCCTGCACATGTAGAAAATGCATCATACCCTGGCGCAAGGCGGCCTCGCCGTCTTTCAGTTCAATCACATCAAACGCGGTTTTCGAC
>CAJXCG010000012.1 GCA_913051715.1 uncultured Rhodobiaceae bacterium | reverse complement strand
CCCGCGTTCCCGCCGCCATAGCCGCGCGATAACACCACGGGATGATGGCCCGCATCTTGCAGCAAATTGGCAAGCGCGCGCACGGTCGGCGTTTTGCCGGCACCGCCCACGGTCAGATTGCCGACACAAATCAATGGAATTTCCGGCATTTCCGGCTTGGTTAGGCCCCGCCGCAATGCTTCTGCCGCGCGGTAAAAAACCGCCAGCGGCAATAAGGCCAGCGCTTTCACCCCGACAGGGCGATACCAAAAGGCCGGGCTAGGCATGCGACCCCGCCAAGATTTCGGTGAGTACGGCCAATGTGCGTGCGCGCGCGCCGCCTTGGCGTGCATCGCAAGCGCGGGCGTTTTGAGCAAGCGCGCGAGATTTCGCGGGCGTTTTGAGCAAGCTGTCGAGTGCGCCGACAAGTTCTGTGCTATCGCCAAGCCGCAATACGCCCCCCTCGGCAGCAAGCAAATCATAAACCACGCTAAAATTACCGACATGCGGGCCGGATAAAATCGCATTATCAAGCCGCGCGGCTTCCAGCGGATTCTGACCACCATGGGGCACCAGCGACCCGCCCATAAACACCAAGTCGCCCAAGCGGAAATATAATCCCATTTCACCCAATGTGTCGCCAATGTAAAACGCGTGCGCGGGGTCGGGTGGGGCATTGGCGCTGCGGCGCAGGGCCGTTTCGCTGCGGCTTGCCAGCAGATCGGCAATTTCGCCGCCGCGTTCGGGGTGGCGTGGTACCAGTACACATAAAAGGTCGGGATGGGTGCGGCGCAAGATTTGGTGGCAATCGGCGAGCAGCGCCTCCTCGCCCGGATGGGTGCTGGCGGCGACCCAGACAGGTCGATTTTGCAATGCAGCGTGCAGTTCGGCGAGGGCGCTTGCATCGGCTTCGAGCGGCGGGGCGTCGAGCTTCAGATTGCCGGGCGAGAGAATGTCTTTCAGCCCCAACTCCCGCCAGCGTTGCGCGGTGATGTCGTCTTGAGCGAGCAGCGCGTCAAAGCACCCGAACAGCGCGCGCGCCGAGCGTTGCGCGCGGCGCCAAAACTTGAATGATTTTTCCGAAAGCCGACCATTTATGAGAATTGCAGGTATATTGCGGCGGCGCATTTCCAGCAGCAGATTCGGCCATAATTCGCTTTCGACAAATACCGCGAGCTGCGGTGACCAGTGATCAAGAAAGCGCCTCACCCAGCGCGCGCGGTCGAGCGGCAAATATTGATGGGTGAGGCGGTTGATATCAGGAAATTGGGTGTCGGTTAATTGGCCGATCAGTGTGGCCGAGCTACGCGTTCCTGTCGTTACAAGAACATGCGTGTCCGGGTGCGCGGCCAGCAAATCAGCCAGTAAGGGCAATACGGAACGGGCTTCGCCAACGGATGCCGCATGCGCCCAGACCAGATTGCCGACCGGCCGCGCGGCCATATTACGGGCTTTGCGTTCGCCGATGCGGCTTGCGTCTTCGCGTCCGGCTTTGGCGCGGCGTTGCAACAAGAGCGGCAGAAAGCCGCCAACCAGCATCACGCCGACCTGATAGGCCCGCAGCGCCAGCATCAGTTTTGGCTTTCCTGAAATTGCGTGCGGTACAGTTCGGCATAAAGCCCATCCGCAGCCAACAGATCACTATGCGTGCCGGTTTCGCGCAAGCGCCCCTGTTCCAGCACATAAATTCTGTCGGCATGCATCACAGTGGATAGCCGATGGGCAATGATGAGCGCGGTGCGTCCGGCAAGCAGTTTTTCCAATGCCTTTTGAACTTGCGCTTCGGAAACCGTGTCGAGCGCTGAGGTCGCCTCATCAAGCAGCAAAATGGGGGCGTCTTTCAAAATGGCGCGCGCAATGGCAAGGCGCTGCTTCTGGCCGCCCGAAAGCCGAATACCGCCCTCGCCGACATGGGTCTCATAACCTTGCGGCAGCGCGCAGATAAACTCATGCGCGGCTGCGCTGCGGGCGGCCTGTTCAATATCGGCCTGAGACGCGCCGACATTGCCGAAAGCGATGTTTTTGGCAATGGTGTCGTCGAACAAAAACGGCTCTTGGGTGACCAATGCGGTGGCCGCGCGCAAACTGTCGAGCGACACGTCGCGAATATCTTGCGCGTCTATTGTGATGCGGCCGGTTTCAATGTCGAAAAAACGCAAGGTCAGATTTAACAGGGTGGATTTGCCCGACCCCGACGCCCCGACCAATGCCACTGTCTGTCCGGCAGGCACCTCCAAGGAAATGCCGTCGAGCGCCGGTGTGTCGCGGCCCGTATATCCGAAGGTTACATTGTCAAAAAGGATTGTCCCGTGTTCGACTTTGAGCGTCGGCGCATCGGGCGCATCGGTAATTTCGTCGGACGCATCAAGCAAGGTAAAAATGCGTTCACCCGCCGACACGCCCTCCTGCAAAACCGTCTGCAAATTGGCAACGGCGCGCAAGGGCTGATAGGCCATGAGCAGCGCCGAGATAAAGCCCATAAACTCACCCGCCGTCAAATTGCCTTGCGTTGACTGGTAGCCGCCGTAAAAAATAATCACGCCAATGGCAATGCCTGCCAACATCTCGATGGCCGGACTTGCGGCGGCGCGCGCGCGCACCGAGCGCATGGTATAGCTCAAGAGCGTGTCGATGGTGCTGCCCGCACGGGTGATCTGGTCGCCTTCTTGCCCATAAGCCTTGACGATGCGCAAGCCGCCAAGCGTCTCGGAAATCAACGTGGAAAGCCCGCCGATTTCCTCCAAACCCTGACGCGAGGCTTTACGCGTGACGCGACCCAGCCGCCGCATGAACACAACGCCCAGCGGAATGACGATCATGGTGTAGATGAGCGCCATCTGCACGTTCATCACATACATGAAAACCGTTAGCGCCAGGACGGTCAGCAAATGCCGCACAATATTGATGATGGTGGTGTTGACCGTGTCGCGCAGACGCGTGGCGTCGTTCATGAAAATGGAAATATATTCGCCCGAATGTTGCTGCGTGATGCGTGCCAAATCCCCGCGTACCAGATGCGCGAACAAATCGCGTTGCAGGTTTGATGTGGTACGCTGGCCGACAAATCCCATAATCACATTGGAGCCATAGGTCGCCGCGCCGCGGGCAACGGAAATAACGACCACGCCTACGGGAATGAGCATCAGCATAGTCGTGTCCTGATCGCCAAACACACGGTCAATGGCTTGTTGAATGAACCAGGGCAGGGCGCTGGTGGTGCCCGCCACCACCACATTTGCCAGCACGCCGAGGCCCAGCAGCCAGAGATAGGGCCGTAAATATGTTCGTAACATGCGCTCGATTAGCGCGTAAGAGCGCGACTTGCGTGCGCGGTAAGTGTCGATGATGTGCGGTAGCTGTTTCATTTTACAGCCCGGCCAGCGTCATGCCCTCAACCAGAACAGTCGGCGCGTTCACGCCGCGCCGAAAAACCAGATCGTCTGCGGGCGTCATGTGCTGGAACATGTCTTTTAAATTGCCAGCAATGGTAACTTCGCTGACAGGATAGCTCAGTTCGCCATTTTCAATCCGAAAGCCGGACGCGCCGCGGCTGTAATCGCCCGTGGCCCCGTTGACGCCCATGCCGATCAGTTCGGTCACGAAAAAACCTTCGCCGACATCGCGTAACAGGCTGGCGACGTCCTGCGTACCGGCTGCCAGATATAAATTGGTGGCTGACGGTGATGGCGGGCCGCCGACACCGCGTGCGGCGCGGGCATTGCTTTCAAGCTCCAACTGGCGCGCGGTGGTGCTGTCCAGCAGCCAGCTTTGCAGTACGCCGTCTTCAACGAGATTAAGCGTTTCGGGCAACAGCCCTTCGCCGTCAAAAGCCGCCGAGCGCAGCCCGCGCGCGCGGTGCGGTTCGTCAATGACGTTAAGCCCCGCGCTCATAATTTGCGTGCCCATGGCATCGCGCAAGAAAGACGTGCCGCGTGCAATGGCGCTGCCCGAAATGGCAGCCGACAAATGCCCCAGCAAGGATGCCGATACGCGCGTATCATAGACCACGGGCATTTTCATGCTTTCGAGTTTGCGCGGGTTGAGGCGCGCCAGCGTGCGTTCGCCGGTGCGCGTGCCGATGGTTTCGGGCGTGTCGAGATCTTCCAAATGCCGCGCGCTATGGCTGGCATAATCGCGTTCCATATTGTCACCTGTGCCAGCGACCACGCTGCAAGACAGCGAAAAACTGGTGCTGGAATAGCTGCCCGCAAAGCCGTGACTGGTCACCAGCGCCGTGGTGCCACGCCCCCAAGCAGCGCCCGCGCCTTCCGAATTTGTGATGCCTGCCATGGCGCGCGCCGTGTCTTCGGTTTCTTGCGCCATACGTTGCAAGTCGGCAGCGCTGGGCTCATGGGTGTCGGCCAAATCGAGCGCGGGCAAATCGCCCGCCAGCCGGTCGGCGGGGGCCAGCCCGCAATAGCGGTCAGCCGGTGTTGCCTTTGCCATTTCGACAGCCCGCTCGGCGAGGCGCGCAAGGGCATCGGCGTCCACGGCTGTGCCTGAGACGAAAGCCTGCTGCTGGCCGATAATGGCGCGCAACCCCAATTCGCGGTTTTCCGACCGCTCGGTATCTTCCAACTGCCCCAAACGGCACGAGACGTTGAGCGATGCACTTTCGCCCACCACCGCATCGGCACTTTCGGCCCCCAGCGACAGCGCCAAATCAATGATTTTTTGTGCCAGATCAAGATTGCGGTCAGACATAGACACTCCTTACGAACGCGGGCGGGTGATTATTCACGATGCGTTGGAGGTGAAACCCTCGGTGAAATTGCCGGCAACGCGGCGGCGCGCATTATGCACCAAATCGCCGCGCTTATCTTCGTCGTCGCGGCGGGTGCAGGCTTGGCGCAAAACACTCAGATATCCCGGTGCCGTTTCCATGCGCTCGGCCAAGCCATTTGCGCGCAAAGCCCTGTGCGTCGCCGGAAGTTGCCAGCACGGAACATACATCAGCAAATGATGTTCGACGTGGTAATTCACCCAATACGGCGCGAGGAAAAGCCGCGCCAGCCAGCCCGCCTTGGTGGTACGCGCATTGCGGAACGGGTCATCATTGTCGGGCACGACAGCATGCTCGGCAATATTGCGAATGCGCGTAATCGCCATGTGATAGGTGAAAAAGGGCAGCAGCCAGAACATCAGATAAAAGCTCCAGTGAAAAAGCACACTGCACAAAACCAAAATCACAAAATTAGCGATCATGGCTGGCCCCAATCTTTGCCAGAAATGCAAACCGCGTTCTTGCCAAGACAGTTCTTTGCCGCCCAGCGCGCTTGCAAATTGCGCTTTGCGCTGCTGGTAAGCGGTCTGTCCGGTCAGGTCACGGATCATTTTACGGGTAAAGCTTTTGCGCGTGATCGGGAACGGCGCCGACAGGATGAGATCCGGGTCTTCGGGTTGCTGGGTACGCATATGATGTTGCAAATGATAGCGGCGATAGGAGTCCGTGCGCGCCAGCAGCGGGTAGGCGCAGAAAAAATCGCTGACAAATTCGTTCAATTTGCGGTTCGGCATCAACGCATTATGGGCGGCATCATGCATCAATACAGCCAGCCCCAGTTGGCGCGCGCCAATTATCATCACCGCAAGAATAAAGGTCAGCGGGTTCGGAAAGAAAAAGAACAGCGCCATGGCACTGCCGATAATGACCCAAGCGTGAAAAATCAACGACACGCCCATCAGCGCGGAACGCTGACGCAGCGCGGTGAGGGTTTCGCGGTCTAATAAATCAGCAGCGGGTACGCGCAATACCGATGATCGGGCCATATTTGCTCCTTTGTTACACCTAACATAAGCTAATTTTTGCCGATTTTCACCCCTTAAGCGGGGTTGCGACGATGCGCGGCGGCAAAACGCTTTCATGGGGCGTCAAAAAATGCCCAGAACATAGGCGGCTGCTATGACAAAGCCAGCATCCCTATTGCTTTTGAAAATTTGTAAACAGCGCGCCGGATTGTCAATATCGAGCCGATGCACCTGCATCGCCAACTGCCAGCCGGCAATGGCCAGACCCGCCCAGAAAAGCACGCCAACGCCGCCCCAAACGCCCGCTAACGCAAGCCACGCCAGCGCGGACGCATAAAAAAACAAAATCGCGGGGCGGGTATTGTCGCCCAATTTCAAGGCACTGCTTTTAACACCGACCAGCGCGTCGTCTTCGCGGTCTTGATGGGCGTAGATGGTGTCATATCCCAATGTCCAGAAAATGCCGGCAGCATATAAGGCCAGCGCGGCGGCATCGAGGCGTCCGGCAAGGCTTGTGTAACCGACCAGCGCCCCCCAGTTAAACGCGATGCCCAGAAATAATTGCGGCCAATAGGTAATGCGCTTCATAAACGGATAAATCGCAACCGGCACCAACGACAACAGCCCGATTATGATTGTCGTGACATTGAACTGCATCAGCACAGCCAATCCGACAAGTGCCTGGGCTATCAAAAACATCCAAGCCTGTATCACGCTTACCCGACCCGACGGCAGGGGCCGTCCGGCGGTGCGGGCAACCTGGCCGTCAATATGGCGGTCGGCAATATCATTAAACGTGCAGCCGGCCCCACGCATCACAAAAGCACCCAGCAAAAACAGGCAGATTAAATCAGGCGGTGGATAGATGTTTTGCGGCGCGGCGGCGAGTGCCAGCCCCCACAGACAAGGCCAGAAAAGCAACCAGCCGCCAATGGGTCGGTCAAGGCGGGCAAGTTCGGCATAGGGGCGCAAAACGCGTGGCAAAAAGCGCGCCACCCAATTATCGGCGGCGGCATCTGCGGGGCGGTCTGCGTCGGGGGATGAATGGGTCATGTCGATTTCCGGTCAGCCATTTGGCAGAATATATCGCGCCTTATTATAATGTGGTACGGGATATCTCATGACACGCCAGCCTAAATCCGTTCAACGATTGTTTGTAGACCAACCCCTTTCGGCAGACAAGGTGGTGACGCTGACCGACAATGCGGCGCATTATTTACGCAATGTTTTACGCGCCAATATTGACGACGCAGTGCTGGTGTTCAATGGGCGCGATGGCGAGTGGCACGCGCATGTTAAGGCCATCGACAAGCGCATGGTAACGCTGGTGACCGCGCAGCGTGCAAGGGCGCAGACCACGCAAGCCGACATCTGGCTTCTGGTGGCACCGGTCAAACGGGCGCGCCTCGACTATCTGGCGCAAAAAGCAACCGAAATGGGGGTCACGCGGCTTGTGCCCGTGCTCACCCAGCGCACGCAAGGCGGCACGGTCAATCTTGATCGGTTGCGCGCCAATGCGCGCGAGGCGGCCGAGCAATGCGGGATTTTGAGCGTGCCGGAAATCATGCCGGCCGCACGGCTGGATGCAGTGCTGCAAGACTGGGACGCGGCGCGCGCACTGGTGTTTTGTGACGAAACGGCACAGACCGGCATGGGCATCGCTGATACGCACACAGGTCTGCGCCCGCCGCTGGCTGTGTTGATCGGGCCGGAAGGCGGCTTTGCGCCCGAGGAACGCGACGGGCTGCTGGCGCTGGCGCCCACGCTTCGCTTGAGCCTTGGGCCGCGCATTTTACGCACCGACACGGCGGTGGTTGCCGCCCTTGCGCTGTTGCAATGGCTCGGGGGCGACTGGCAGGCGGGGGCGGATGAGAGCTAAAGCCGTTTTCACATTTGGCGTGCTTCTTGTGGAAACGCCTAAACTTGTCTAGAAAATACGCAACACTGTCGCCATTTCGGCGCGTGGCAAGGAGACTATATGGCTGCCGCGGACAATAATCTTTCCTACCTCGAAAACGTCAACCAGCTCAAAGACTGGATGGAGGCCGGATGCAAGCCGGTCGAAGACTGGCGCATCGGCACGGAACACGAAAAATTCGGGCTTCGCACCCATGATCGCACGCCGCTGCCCTATCACGGGCCGGACGGTATTCATGCCATGCTGGAAGGTTTGATGCGGTTTGGTTGGCAGGGCAAATATGAAGGCGATGTGCTTGTTGGTCTGTCGCGCGCGGGCGAGGCCGGCGGCGGTTCGGTGACGCTGGAACCGGGCGGGCAGTTGGAGCTTTCCGGCGCGCCGCTGACCAATATTCATCAGACATGCGCCGAGGTGAACACCCATTTGAACGAGGTGCGGGCCGTGGCCGCCGAATTGGGGCAGTCTTATTTGGGCATTGGCTACGCGCCCAGTTGGGGGCTTGAAGACGCCCCGCAAATGCCCAAGGGTCGGTATCGGCTCATGACCGACTACATGCCGACGCGGGGCACGCGCGGACTGGAGATGATGTATTTGACAGCGACCGTGCAGGTCAATCTTGATTTCGGCTCGCCAGCCGACATGGTCGAAAAACTCAAAATTGCCCTGGCTTTGCAGCCTTTGGCAACCGCGCTTTTTGCCAACTCACCGTTCAAAAATGGCAAGCCGACGGGGAATTTGTCCGAGCGCTCACTCGTCTGGTTGGACACAGATCCCGACCGCACGGGCATGCTGCCAATGGTTTTCGAGTCGGGTTTCGGGTTCGAGCATTATGTCGATTACGCGCTGGATGCGCCGATGTATTTTGTGCAGCGCGAGGGCAGCTTCATCAATGCGTTGGGCATGAGTTTTCGTGATTTCCTGCACGGGCGTCTGCCGGCCTTGCCGGGCGAAAAGCCCACGGCGGCTGATTGGGAAGACCATCTGACAACGCTGTTTCCCGAAGCTCGCGTGAAACGATTTATCGAAATGCGCGGCGCTGATGCGGGTTCTTGGCAATCGCTTTGCGCGTTGCCCGCGTTCTGGGTTGGCTTGCTGTATGACGCCGCGACGCAAAAACGTGTCGCCGATATGATTGCTGACTGGACGCCAGAGGAGCGCGACACGCTGCGCCGTGCGGCACCGATTTCGGGCCTCGCCACACCGTTTCGCGGGGGCAGTTTGGGCGATCTTGCCGCCGACGTTCTGGCGCTGGCGACACAAGGTTTGCACGCACGCAAATTTGTGGATGGCACGGGCGGCGACGAGGCGCTGTTTCTGCAACCGCTTCACGATATTGTGTCACACGGGCAGACGCCTGCCGACGCGCTGTTGGCAAAATATCAAGGTGAATGGGACGGCCAAATCGCGCCCGTATTTGACGCATTGGCGTTTTAAGCCGGCTGAAAGCTAGCCGGTGCCGCCAACGGTCAGTCCATCAATTCGTAATGTCGGCTGACCGACGCCGACGGGCACACCTTGACCGGCCTTGCCGCATGTTCCGATGCCTTCGTCGAGGGTCATGTCATTGCCGATCATGGAAATGCGCTGCATCGATTCCGACCCGGTACCGATCAGCGTGGCCCCTTTCAAAGGAGCACCCAATTTGCCGTCTTTAATTTCGTAGGCCTCGGTGCACGAAAACACAAATTTGCCGGATGTAATATCGACCTGACCGCCGCCAAATGCGGTGGCGTATATGCCGTTTTTAACACTGCCGAGAATTTCCTGCGGGTCGTGCTCGCCGCCCAGCATGAAAGTGTTTGTCATGCGCGGCATGGGCTGGCAGGCAAAACTTTCGCGCCGTCCATTGCCTGTCGGTTTCATGCCCATGAGGCGCGCATTCATGCGGTCTTGCATATAGCCGGTCAGCACACCGTCTTCGATGAGCACGGTGCGGTCGGTGGGCGTGCCTTCATCATCAACCGTCAGCGAGCCGCGCCGGTCGGCCAGCGTGCCATCGTCAATAACCGTCACGCCCTTGGAGGCAACCTGTTCGCCAATGCGTCCGGAAAACGCCGATGTCCCCTTGCGGTTAAAATCACCTTCGAGGCCGTGTCCCACTGCTTCGTGCAGCAAAATGCCCGGCCAGCCGGGGCCCAGCACGACATCCATTTCGCCCGCCGGGGCGGGAATCGATTCCAAATTGGTCAGCGCTTGCCGCAAGGCATTATCGGCCTGTTGCTGCCAGTTTTCCGGTGCCAGCCATTGCGCGTAGCCGGCGCGCCCACCGCGCCCGCTATGGCCGGTTTCCTGACGGTCACCTTCGCCGACAACCACTGAAACATCGAGCCGAACCAGTGGGCGAATGTCAAAAACCGGCGCGCTGTCGGGCCGGATGATGCCAACCGCCTGCCATTCGCCGCTCAGCGATACCGAAACCTGCCGCACACGATTGTCGCGCGCGCGTGTGTAAGCATTTATTTCATTGAGCAGCGCCACTTTGTCGGTGAAACCCGCGCTGTCGAGCGGGTTTTCGGCAACATAAAGCGGGTTACCCGCCACATTTGGCGCTTGTGCCCAAGTGCCCTGATGACCCGATAAAACCGGGCTCAGGCTGTCAGCGGCGCGTTTGAGTGCGGCCGGTGTCAGATCTGTGGCGTGGGCATAGCCAACCGCTTCGTTATTGACCGCGCGCAAGCCAAATCCCTGCGCCGTGTCAAAACTCGCAGCTTTCAGCCGATTATCGTCGAAAGAAAACGCCTCCGACAGCGTATATTCCAAATATAATTCACCATCATCGGCACCATGCAGCGCATTTTCGGTAAATTTTACCGCTTGGTGCAAATCAAGGTCGGTTTGCGTGAAGAATAAATCCTTCGGATCAATGTCGTGCATGTCCGCGTGCTCCTAGCTTTTGCGTGCTTGCAAGTAATATGTACAGTAAAGCCTCCCAGGGCAAGTGCGCGAAGCGTCGCGCAGCCCGCAAAAAGCTTCTATGGGCATAAAGTCGCAGACCTCAAGCTGACGGTGTTATCAGGCTACATTTTTCGTTATATAGTGCGTATGAAACGCCAAGCGCGCTTATGGCATCAAACTGCGGGAGACAACGAATGAACGCTTTTCGGCAATGCGTCGCACAGATAAGTTATGTCGTGTTCGGTCTCGGGCTTTTGTCCGGCACCGCACTGGCATCCCAACCCAAGCCCTGGCAGTTGGGTTTTCAGGATGCGGCCAGTGACAACATGGCGCAAATCACCAATTTTAATGATTTTCTCCTGATTTTAATGACCGCCATCACGCTGGTGGTGCTGGGGCTGATGGTCTTTGTGATGCTGCGGTTCAATGCCAAAGCAAATCCGGAACCGTCCAAAACAACGCACAACACATTTATCGAAGTTGTATGGACGGTGGTGCCGATTCTCATTTTGGTGATCATCGCCATCCCGTCCTTCCGGCTGTTATATTATCAGCGCGTGCTGCCCGAAGCGGATATGACCATCAAAGCCACCGGCTATCAGTGGTATTGGGGTTATGAATATCCCGACCATGGCGGCTTCGCATTCGACTCGCTCATGCTCAATGATGACGAGCGCGGCGACCAGCCCCGCTTGTTGGCGACCGATACCGCCATGGTGGTGCCGGTCAACACAACCGTGCGCGTGATTGTGACGGGCGCTGACGTTTTGCATAGCTGGGCCATGCCCGCCTTTGGCGTGAAAATGGACGCCGTGCCCGGGCGGTTGAACGAAACATGGTTCCGTGCCGAAAAAACCGGAACATATTACGGGCAATGTTCGGAGCTTTGCGGCATCCGCCACGCCTTTATGCCGATTCGCGTCGAGGTGGTGGAGCCCGACGCTTTTGCAAGCTGGGTGGTCGAGGCGCAAGCCGAATACGCCCAATATGAAACAGGTAAAGACATGCTGGCCGATGCTGGCACGCTGAACAAACAAACTGAGACAGGAGCACGCTGATGGCAACCGATCAGGCACACGCACACGGACATGAAGAGCACCCAACCGGGTGGCGGCGTTATGTCTATTCGACAAACCATAAAGATATCGGCACCATGTATTTGCTGTTCGCGATATTTGCGGGGGTTCTTGGTGGTGCCATGTCCGTCGTCATGCGAATGGAATTACAGGCGCCCGGCGACGGCATTTTGAACGGCGACTATCATTTGTACAATGTGCTGGTGACCGGACACGGGCTTATCATGATCTTCTTCATGGTGATGCCGGCCATGATTGGCGGCTTCGGCAACTGGTTCGTGCCGCTCATGATCGGCGCGCCCGATATGGCGTTTCCGCGCATGAATAATATTTCGTTCTGGCTGTTGCCGGCAGCGTTTATCTTGCTAGTTATGTCGATCTTTGCCGAAGGGCCACCCGGACAAAACGGTGTTGGCGGTGGCTGGACGATTTATCCACCCTTGTCGACCTCCGGCCAGCCCGGGCCGGCCATGGACTATGCCATTTTGGCGCTGCACGTGGCGGGTATTTCGTCGATCTTGGGTGCGATTAACTTCATCACCACGATTTTCAACATGCGCGCGCCGGGCATGACTTTGCATAAGATGCCGCTATTTGTGTGGTCGATTCTCGTCACAGTTTTCTTGTTGTTGCTGTCGCTGCCGGTTCTGGCGGGCGCTATCACCATGCTGCTGACCGACCGTAATTTCGGCACGACATTTTTCGACCCCGCAGGTGGCGGAGACCCGATTATGTTCCAGCACTTGTTTTGGTTCTTCGGGCATCCGGAAGTTTACATCCTCATCCTGCCCGGCTTCGGCATTGTCAGCCATGTCGTTTCGACATTTTCCAAGAAACCGATTTTTGGCTATTTGGGCATGGCCTATGCCATGGTCGCCATTGGCGGCGTCGGCTTTGTCGTTTGGGCCCACCACATGTACACGGTGGGCATGAGCGTCGACACGCAAGCCTATTTCGTGGCCGCGACAATGGTCATTGCGGTGCCGACGGGGGTCAAGATTTTCTCGTGGATTGCCACCATGTGGGGCGGGTCGATAGAGTTCAAAACCCCCATGCTGTGGTCGCTGGGCTTCATCTTCCTGTTTACGCTGGGCGGTGTCACGGGCGTGATGCTGGCAAATGCCGGTGTTGACCGCGCCTATCACGACACATATTTCGTCGTGGCGCACTTCCACTATGTGCTGTCGCTGGGTGCGGTATTCGCCATTTTTGCGGGCTGGTATTACTGGTTCGGCAAAATGTTCGGTTACGCCTATTCGGAGTTTATCGGCAAGTTGCATTTCTGGATCACCTTTATTGGCGTGAACCTGATCTTCTTCCCGCAGCACTTCCTCGGCATGGCCGGTATGCCGCGCCGTTATGTCGACTACCCGGATGCCTATGCGGGCTGGAACTACTGGTCGTCGATCGGCAGCTATATTGCGGCGTTTGGCGTTCTCGTCTTCTTGTTTGGTGTGTTGCACGCCTTTGCACGCCGCCAGCAAGTGGAAAACAACCCGTGGGGTGAGGGCGCAACGACGCTCGAGTGGACGTTAAGTTCACCACCGCCATTCCACCAGTTCAGCGAATTGCCGAAAATCAAATAGGCGCGGAAGGAGACGCAATGTCTCAAACCCAAAAAGCAGAACTTAAAATCAACGCAGATCAGGTGTCCCTCGCGGACGCCGGGTCTGCGGCTGATTTTATTGCGTTGATGAAGCCGCGCGTCATGTCGCTCGTGGTTTTTACCGGCCTTATTGGTCTGATTATGGCGCCGGTGAGCGTGCATCCGGTTTTGGCGGTCTCGGCGGTAATTTTGATCGCGCTTGGTGCCGGCGCATCGGCGGCCTTGAACATGTGGTATGACGCCGATATCGACGCGGTGATGGCACGCACCAAAACGCGGCCGGTACCGGCCGGGCGCATCGACCAAGAAGATGCGCTGATGTTTGGCCTGTGGATGTCCGGCCTGTCGGTGCTCAGCATGGCGGTGTTGATCAATTATGTCAGCGCGGCGTTGCTGGCATTTACAATTTTCTTTTATGCCGTGATTTATACCATGCTGCTGAAGCGGCGCACGACGCAAAATATCGTCATTGGGGGTGCCGCTGGCGCGTTTCCTCCGGTTATTGGCTGGGCGGCTGCGACCGGGTCTGTGGCCGTCGAGCCGATTATATTTTTCCTGATTATTTTCATGTGGACACCGCCGCATTTCTGGGCTTTGGCGCTGGTCAAAAACGACGATTATCGCGCCGCCAATGTCCCCATGTTGCCTGTTGTGCACGGCGCGACGGCGACAATACGCCAAATCCTTCTGTATACGCTGGCCCTCACAATCACCGTGATGCTGCCTTATCTGCTCGGCTTTTCCGGGTTGTTTTATGGTGTTGGCGCGGGTGTTGCGAGTGCGATTTTCCTGGGCCTGTGCGTGTTGCTGGCGATCAGTCCGGCTGAGCGGCGCAATCGCATGGCGGGCATGGTGTTTGCCTATTCGATTTTTTATCTCTTTATTGTTTTCGCATTATTGCCGATTGATCGGCTGATGGCTTCGGGGCTGTAGGAGGCTAATCATGGCAAGCGAGCAGGACAGTCAGACTGATGCTAACGGGTGGACACCCGAATTGCTCAAGCAGCGTCGCCGCCGCGCCGTCATTATGGCGCTGGCACTGGCCGGGCTGGTCGGCATGTTTTTTCTGGTCACGCTGGTTCGGCTTGGCGAAAATGTAGCAAATCGGGCGCTGTAAAATGAGCGAACACAAGGCTTACAAGACAAATAAGACACACGCGGCTCACGCGACACAGGCCGATATGATGAGCGACAAAAACCGTCGCACCGCCATTGGGGCTGCGGGTTTGGCGATTGTCATGGTCGGGGCGGCTTATGCCGCCGTGCCGCTTTACGATCTTTTCTGCCGCGTGACCGGCTATGGCGGCACCACGCAAGTTGCGGCCGCAGCACCCGCAAGCGCGGCGGCGCGTGAAATTACAATTCGCTTTGACGCCAGTTTGAACCGCGACATGCCTTGGTCGTTCGAGGCACCCGCCCAGCCTGTGCAAATCGCGGTTGGCGAGCAGGGGCTTGCTTTTTACGAAGCCCATAATCCGACCGATACCAGCATTACGGGCACGGCAACTTATAATGTGTCGCCGTCAAAGGCGGGCGTTTACTTCTCGAAAATCGACTGTTTCTGTTTTACCGAGCAGGTGTTGGCTCCGGGCCAGCGCGTGGATATGCCGGTGAGCTTTTTTGTCGATCCAGAAATTTTGACAGACCCCGAAATGGATGATGTCAAAACCATCACTTTGTCCTATACATTCTTTAAAGCGTCGGAAACGGCGCGTGCCAAAACAGTTTCACCGAGGGGGTAGAATTCTCATGGCTGATACGCATGCAAAGCATCACGATTATCATTTGGTAAATCCCAGCCCGTGGCCTGTGGTGGGCTCGCTAAGCGCGCTGGTGCTGGCGATTGGTGCGGTGCAATATTTCCATTACGAAACGCCGTGGGTCATGATCATCGGCCTTGCGGGTGTTTTATACACCATGCTGGCATGGTGGCGCGACGTCATCAGCGAAGCCAATAGTGGTGATCACACGCCGGTCGTTCAACTGCACCATCGCTATGGCATGATATTGTTCATTGCCTCGGAGGTCATGTTTTTTGTCGCTTGGTTCTGGGCGTATTTCGATGCGAGCCTGTATCCGGGCGAGGCGATTCAGGCTGCGCGCACCGAACTGACGGGCGGGCACTGGCCGCCCGACGGCATCGAGACTTTTGACCCGTGGCATTTGCCGCTCATCAATACATTGATCTTGCTGACATCGGGTACCACGGTTACTTGGGCCCACCACGCGCTGCAACATGGCGACCGCGAAGGGCTGAAATGGGGCCTGGTGCTCACCGTGGCTTTGGGCGCTCTGTTCACGGTTTTTCAGGTTTACGAATATCAACACGCCGCGTTTGGTTTTTCGGGTCATATTTATGGCGCAACCTTTTTCATGGCGACCGGATTTCACGGTTTTCACGTCATTGTCGGCACGGTGTTTTTGCTGGTTTGCCTGTTGCGCGCGCTGGCAGGACACTTCTCCCCGCAAAGCCATTTCGGGTTCGAGGCGGCGGCGTGGTACTGGCACTTTGTCGACGTTGTCTGGCTGTTCCTTTTTGTCGTGATTTATATTCTCGGAGCGGGCGCAGGCGCGGGCGCGCATTAACGAAAAAGTACGCCGGCTATGGCCCGCATCCTCCCGCTTCTTGCCACCATCGTGATGCTTTCGGGCCTTTTATCCTTGGGCTTTTGGCAGGTGGAAAGGCTGGCTTGGAAACAAGATTTGCTGGCCCGCATTGATGCGCGCTTGGCCGCCGAACCATTGGTGCTGGCTTCGGCCAAGGACATTGACGCATTGCGCCGCGACAAACATGATTATCACCCGGCCGTGATCGACGCGACCCGCAGCGGGACATCCGTATTTTGGTTTACCCAAATTGAAAATGCGCCGGTGAATTTCGCGCCCGCCGACCGTGTCGGCTATCACGTTCTCACACCGATAAGGCTGGCAGACGGAGCGCATATATTGCTGGATGAGGGCTTTGTGCCCGCCCGCTTGAAAGACGAATTTGCCAACCGCCGGGGCCGGGTGCAAAACCTTCGGGTGGTCATTCGCTGGCCCGATGCGCGCGATGTTTTTGCCGCCGAAAATGATCTGGAACGTCGGCTTGTTTATGTGCGTGACGCGCCCCAAATTGGCCGCCATTTCGGAATTTCCATGCCGGCGGTTATCGTCGAAGCCGCCGCTGCGCCCGGCGATATGCAAGCCGGTGCAGCCACCGCGTGGCCGCGTGGCGGACAGACACGAATTTCCCTTTCAAATCGGCATCTTGAATATGCGTTCACGTGGTTTTCGCTGGCAGCCGTGCTTGTAATTATTTCTGGTCTGTGGCACATGCGGGGCTGGCGAAGGCGCAAAACTTAGGGTGTCCGGTGGAGTATATCAGCACGAGAGGCCGCGCGACGGCATTGTCATTCGAACCGACCCTGCTTGCAGGTTTGGCAAGTGACGGTGGCCTGTATGTGCCCGCGCACTGGCCGCACCTGTCGCGCCAAGTGCTCGAGGGGTTTCGCGGTGCCGATTTTCAACACGTTGCCAAAACTGTTCTGATGCCGTTTTTGGGCGACGACGTGGCGCCTGAGAGATTTGCCGAAATTGTCGACGAGGCTTATGCCGGCTTTGCCAACCCGGCGGTTGCCCCGTTGGAGCCGCTGGATGACGGACATTATTTGCTGGAACTGTTTCACGGGCCCACATTGGCGTTCAAGGACGTGGCGATGCAGCTGCTTGCGCGGCTGATGGATGATGCGCTCAAACGGCGCGGCAGCCGCGCCACGATTGTCGGGGCGACCTCAGGCGATACGGGCGGCGCGGCCATCGAGGCGTTTCGCGGCCGCGATGCCGTCGATATTTTCATTCTCTATCCGCAAGGGCGCGTGTCGGATGTCCAGCGCATGCAAATGACGACGCCGCGCGATGCAAATGTCCATACGCTCGCTGTCGACGGCACGTTTGACGATTGTCAGGCGCTTGTGAAGGCGATGTTCAATGATAGCGAATTTCGCCAAGACATGAATTTGGCTGGGGTGAATTCGATCAACTGGGCGCGCGTGATGGCGCAAACCACCTATTATTTCACCGCCGCCGCCCAGCTGGGTGGCCCCGAAATCCCTGTGGCTTTTTCTGTGCCGACCGGCAATTTCGGCGATATTTTTGCGGGCTATGTCGCCGCGCAAATGGGTCTGCCGATTGCCCAGCTGATGATTGCCACCAATGTGAATGATATTCTCGCCCGCGTGATGAAGGGCGGCATTTATGAGACCGAAGAGGTGGTCGCCACCTCAAGCCCCAGCATGGACATTCAAGTGTCCAGCAATTTTGAGCGGCTGCTGTTTGAATTGACGCGCCGTGACGCAGCGCGCGTCGCCGCTTTTATGGAAGCGCTGGCGCGTGATGGCCTCTTTGAAATGGCCGAAGACGAAGTGGCGCTGATGTCGGCTCTGTTTGCCGCCGAACGGGTTGACGAGGCCCAAACGCAGGAAACCATGCGCGATGTTCTGAAGCGTTTTGCCATGCAGATTGATCCGCACACGGCTGTAGGTCTGGCCGCCGCGCGGCGCGCTGTTTTGCCCGATAATGTGCCGATGGTTACGCTGGCGACCGCGCATCCGGCCAAATTTCCCATTGCCGTGGAAGCGGCCTTCGGGTCCGGCCCCGATATCCCCGCGCGCGTGCGCGAGATGATGACGCAGCCCGAACGCATTTCCCCAGTTGAAAATGCGCTGGCCGCGGTTCAAACTTTTATCCGTCAGAACGGACGGATGGGATAAATGGCGCGCAAGCGTATAAGTTTTTTGAAACGCCCATTGCGGATGGGGCGCAAGGTGCTGGCGGGCAATCGCGTAAATTTGCGCCCGCCGCTGATGCGTGATTATCCGCATTGGGTGAAGTTGCGCCGCGATAATCAGAGATATCTGCAAATGCGCGAGCCTTTATGGATGCCGGACGAGCTTTCGCGCCGCAGCTTTCGCTTGCGGCTACGGGTCTATAATCAGGAGGCGCGCCAAGATCGCGGCTATGCGTTTTTCATTTGGAATTCGGAAATGAACCAGATGATGGGGGCGGCGAATCTCAGCTATATCCGTCGCGGCGCGGCGCAGATGGGCACGGTGGGTTATTGGATCGGCGAAAATTTTTCCAACCAAGGCCTGATGTCGGAAGCGGTCGGGCTGGTGTGCGATTTTGCCTTCACCACTTTGGGCCTGCATCGCCTTGAAGCGGCCTGTATGGTTGATAATGAACCATCCGTTCGGGTATTGAAAAACAACAAATTCAAAGAAGAAGGCTATGCACCGCGTTATCTTAAAATCGGCGGCGTCTGGGCAGACCACAGATTATTCGCCTTGTGCCGCGATGACCTTGCCCATTAGATTATGTCTGCTTTTATGGCTCTGGGCGGGTGTGCAGCCGACCGCCGCGCTGGATGCCATGCGCGTCGATGACGATTTGCGTGTGATGCGGCTTGCACCTTACGTGCAGACAACACCGGAAGGGCATCTGACATTTGCCATTCAAAACGCCAGCGACGAGCCGATTGCACTCGATCTGGAACGCTTGCGCCCGCCGCTCATGGGGTTTGCGCTCGGCTTGTTTCGTGAGCAAGAAGGCTTGCGGCTTTTTGTGTCGGACGATAGCGAATTTACCGCGCGCCCGGGCTATCCTGACAAAATAAGATTTTTTATTCGGCCGAAATCGGTTCAGACATTCGTGCTGGTTAATCAGATGGATGCCGCCCGGCTTTATCTCTGGGATCCCAATGCCCGCCGCGCCTTTGAAGACCGCCGCCGCACCATGCAGATCGTCATATTGGCGGTGTTGCTGGGGCTGGGCGCAGGGGGGCTGTGCGTGGCAATTTTCAGGCGCTCCAGCCGGGCTTATTATGCGCTTGTTATGGGCATCGGCATGCTCGTGCTGATTTCAAGCCTGTGGATGCGCGGCCTCGTCACCAGCATTGGGTTTGAAGATTTTGTGCTGCCCTATCGTCTTGATTACGCCCGCGGGGCGCTGATTTTCATGCTCATTATGACCGCGATCAGCCAGATCAACATGCTGTTACGCAAAACCGCCAACCGAAATTACTGGACGCGCGTGGTGATCATTGGGGATTTCTGCTTGCTCACCGCGGGCGTCACGGGTTTGGCCGCAGCGTTGCGCCCCGGATTTGCGGGTCTCATCAGCAATGATATTTCCGAGGTCCTGCTGGCTGTGACATGCGCGTGCGTGTTTTTGGGCGCGATTTTCGTGCCCGATCAGCGCCGTGCGGCTGAAGATGCGGGTGCTCACACAGGTGATATGGCCGACAATGGCTAGGCCTCGCCGCCTTCATTGCTGAGCAAGGCCAGATTAATGCCCATCGCGGCGACGCATTTTTCATAAAGATCATCGCTTTGGGACGTGAAAATATCGGCAATATTGGCATCGCAAACCAGCCAAGCATTGTCTTGCAGTTCGCCCTCAATCTGGCCCGGCCCCCAGCCTGCATAACCCAGAAACAGCCGCATCATTTCGGGGCCACGCCCATGGGCGGCATCGACCAGCACATCGGCCGATTGTGTGAGTGCAATCGGGAGTTCTTGCGACAGGCTGTTTTGGGTTTTCGTGTAATCGCTGGTGTGCAGCACAAACCCGTGGTCGTTTTGCACCGGCCCGCCAACATAGACCGGAAGATTGACCAGCCCGGTTTTGGCGACAGATTTCGGCATGTCTTTCAAAATATCACCCAGCGACAAGCCTTCGGCGCGCTTGTTGATGATAAATCCCATCGCGCCCTCGCTATCATGTGCCGCCATATAAACGACACTCCGCAAAAATCGGGGGTCGGCCATGCTCGGCATGGCAAGCAGAAATTGCCCTTGCAGGCTTTGGACGGGCGTTTGCGTCATGTCTGCATTTTAGGCATGCGCCGAGCGTGAAACAATGCCACGTTTTGTCAATTATTACCCACGGCGATGCGTTCGCATCTCGAACCAGTGCGCTTTTTGGGGTATATTCATGCCATGAAGCCCCTGATCTACGCCCTTTTGTCGGTTTTCTATGTCGGCTTATCGACGGCGTGTGTTGCGCACGCGCAAAATAAGACGCCGTGGATAAAACAAAATGTCGTCGAGGCGCGCCTGGTGCTGGCGCGTGATGGCAAGCAGCATTTCGCCGCTTTCGAAATCGTCCTGCAACCGGGCTGGCATACTTATTGGCGTTTTCCCGGTGCCAGCGGCATTGCGCCGAATTTTGATTTTTCCGCCAGCCAGAACATAACCCCCCAAAAGCCGATATTTCCGGCACCGTATTTTTTTGAAGACGGGGCAGGCGGTTTTTTCGGCTATGAGGGGCTGACCGGATTTGTTGTGCCTTTTGAATTGGAAAATGACGGTGCGGCGGGGCAGATGGCGGTCAATCTTGAGATGGGTGTGTGCCGCGAAGTCTGTGTGCCCGTGCAATTTTCGTTTGGTCTGCCCGTGGCGCCGGGCCCGATAAAAACCCCAGAAGAATTGGACATAATCCGCGCTTTGCTGGCCGCACGACCGGCCGCGCCGTCGCCGGATCTGGCAATCGACACGCTCAGCTATGACGGCGCGGTGCTGCAATTTGTTGTGGTTGGCACCGAATTGCAAAATCCGCAAATCATGGTCATACCGGGCCCCAATGATGTGTTTGGCGCGCCTCATATCAGCGCGCGCCACCCGTCTTCATTTCTCATTGAAATGCCGGCCTGGTCAGTGCTTGACCAAAGCTTGATTGGCCGTAAGGTGGAGGTCGTTGTCAGAGACGGTGATCGTGCGGTGTTCCAGAAAATTGCGATTGACGACCATCGCGTTTCGGGCAAATAAACAACAGGGAAATAATCGAGGAGACCTCTCATGACCATCAAACCCGGCGATGCCATGCCTGATGCCCAGCTTATGTATATGACCGATGCGGGCCCTGCACCGATTTCAACAGGTGATCTTTTCGGCGGAAAAACCGTGGCCTTGTTTGCGCTGCCCGGCGCTTTCACGCCGACCTGCTCGAACCAGCATTTGCCCGGCTATGTTGACAAGGCCGAAGATTTGCGCGCCAAGGGCGTGGATACAATCGTGTGCTTGGCGGTTAATGATGCCTTTGTGATGGGCGCGTGGGGCCAGCAACAAGGTGCCAATGGCAAGGTTATGATGGTGGCCGATGGCAATGCCGAACTGACCAAAAAGCTAGGTCTTGAAATGGACGGTTCGGGCTTTGGCATGGGCACGCGCTCATTGCGCTATTCGATGGTCGTGCGCGACGGCGTGGTCGAAACGCTGAATGTCGAGCAAAATCCGGGCAAGGCCGTGGATTCCGGCGTGGAAAATCTGCTGTCGCAACTTTCCTAGCCGAAACGGAAAGGTTCCATGCCGCGGCGCGCCAGCGCATCGGCTTGTTCATTGCCCGGGTCTCCGGCATGGCCTTTCACCCAAACCCATTCGACCGTATGGCGGGCGCAAGCTGCATCCAGCGCTTTCCACAAGTCGATATTCTTGACCGATTTGCCGGCGGCGGTTTTCCAGCCGCGACGTTTCCAATTAGTGATCCATTCGGTAATGCCATTTTTGACATAGACACTGTCAGTGACCAGTCGGATGTCGGCATCGTCCGGCACCGCGCCCAAGGCTTCGATGGCGGCCATCAATTCCATTTGATTATTGGTGGTGGAGGCTGCGCCGCCGCATAGCTCGCGCGCGCCGTCCGGCCCGTTGATCAAAACGCCCCAACCGCCGGGGCCGGGGTTTCCCGAACACGCCCCGTCGGTAAAAATTTCATATTTCATAATGTCAGTCCATAATCTGCTGGTCGGGTTGCGCTGCGGTGAAAGCGCAGGCGGCGTAAAAAATCATTGGGATTTTTAGGCTCCACTTGCGCCCCGTCAACCTGATTGAGCCAGTCGAAGAGCCGCGTCGTCAAAAATCGCATGGCTGCACCAGCACCCAATATCGGCACAGCGTCGATTTCTTCCGGCGACAGGGCGCGCACATTCTGGTAGCCCGACAAAAGCGCACGCGCTTTGGTGACGTTAAACGTGGCGTCGGCCTCGAAGCACCACGCATTGAGCGCAATGGCAAGGTCATAAGCGTAAAAGTCATTGCAGGCGAAATAAAAATCAATCAGGCCCGAAACCTCGCCCTGCACGAAAAACACATTATCGGGAAACAGGTCGGCATGAATAATGCCCGCCGGCAAATTATCCGGCCAGTTTTCTTCAAGGCGGGCGAGTTCGCGCTCCATCGCGCGGGTCAAGTCGGGGCTTACCTCGTCGGCGCGGTCATGGCAGCGTTCAAATAGCGCCTGCCAGTTGGCAAGCCCGTGATTATTCGCACGCCGCAATTCAAAACCGGCGCCCGCCACATGCATTTGCGCCATAGCCGCGCCCAGCGCACGGCAATGTTCGGGGCGCGGGGTTTTAACGCTGCGCCCTTCCAGAAAACTGACCAGTGCGGCCGGCTTGTCTTTAACCGTGCTGATGAGCCCGCCATCTTTGCGCGCCAGCGGCACCGGGCACGACAGGCCGTTGGCCGATAAATGCAGCATCAGGCCGAGAAAAAACGGCAGGTCGGCGGCGGCAACGCCATTGGCCGAGCTTTCATAAATCGTAAGAATATATTTGGCCTGTGCCGTGGTGAGCAGAAAATTTGAATTTTGGACGCCTTGCGTAATGCCCTTGAGACTGTCAATGGACGACAGCGGATATTGCGCGCCAAATTGCGCCAGCGTCGCATCATCAATTTCGGTATAGACCGCCATTAACCGTTCCTAAGCTGACGCGGCAGTTTGAAATGCACATTTTCCGGCCCGCCACCCGCCTCAATAATTTCGAGTGCAAATTGCCTTTGAAGCGCCGCGATGACCGACGTGACCATTTCTTCGGGCGCCGAGGCGCCCGCGGTCAACCCGATTTTGTCGGCATTTTCCAGATGCGACCAGACAATTTGCTCCGGCCCTTCAATCAAATCGGCGTGGGGCGTGCCGGAGACGCGGGCCACGTCGACAAGGCGCTGCGAATTTGACGAATTGGCGGCTCCGATAACCAGCATGCAGCCAACCTGTGGCGCAATTTGTTTGACGGCGGCTTGTCGGTTGGTGGTGGCGTAGCAAATATCTTCTTTGTGCGGCGCGGCGATATCGGCAAAGCGATCGCGCAATACGGCGATGATCTCGGCTGTATCGTCAACCGACAGAGTGGTTTGCGTCACATAGGCAAGGGGCTGGTGGCGCGGCGCGGTGAAGGTGCTGGCGTCGGCGACGGTTTCGATAAGGCTGATCGCGCCATCGGGGACTTGCCCAATCGTGCCGATAACTTCGGGATGTCCGGCATGACCAATGAGCAAAATATGCCGCCCTTGCTCATGATGGCGGGCGGCTTCGATATGCACTTTGGAAACCAGCGGGCAGGTCGCGTCGAGCCAGTTAAGCCCGCGCGCCTCGGCATTGGCGGGCACTGATTTTGGAACACCATGGGCAGAAAATATGACCGGCACCCCGTCGGGCACCTCGTCCAATTCGTCGACAAACACCGCCCCTTTTTCTTCCAGTGCCGAGACAACCTGACGATTATGGACAATTTCGTGCCGCACATAAACCGGCGCACCATGCAGGTCGAGCGCGCGCTCGACAATCTGGATCGCACGGTCAACGCCGGCGCAAAACCCGCGTGGATTAGCCAGAATAAGCGTTTTTGGTGGCTTGGTTGTTTCGGGCACTCGCTCGTCTCTTTCAAACGGGCCATCGCGCTGTAATCAGGCTTGAGGTTGACCGCGTGTTTGGATAATGTCTGTTCCAAACTAGTTTATAAACAGTTGTTTCGACAACCCTGCGCGAAAAGTTTCAGACCAAATCATGCTTTGCAATTCCAAATGGATCCCGATCCTCGTTCTGCTTCCCCTCCTTGCTGCGTGCGGTGGTCGCGATGTTCCGCCGGCGCGGTGCCCAGGTGGCGCGGTTTTGGCGACCGCCGAGAGCTTGCCCGGTGGCGATGGGCCAACCGCGTTACTTTTCGGCGTAAGCGTTGAATGTGAAAAGGCCGATGCCGGCATTGACGCCGAAATCACGGTTTATGGCGATCTGCTGGGGGCGGCAAGTGAGACCACGCTGCCGCTGTTTGTGGCGCTGGTCGATAAGGACGAAAATGTGCTGGCACGCGCGCAGGGCAACTTCCGCGTCAAGCCGGGACAGTTCAAGGTAGATATGCCTGTCTTGCAGTTCGACCCAAGCACTTTGGGCTCGGTCGATCAGGCTGCGTTTTTGGCCGGGTTCGTTTTGACGGACGCAGAGTTGAAGGCCAATCGCGCGACGTGGCGCGATAACCTCAATATAAATTAATCAACGCCAAATTTGGCTCCGCCGGCCGCATAGGATTGACAGCGCAAGACTCTGCGCTACGATAGGCACCTTACCCGCGCTACGGGAGACGCTGTCGTTAACAGGCAGGGCCGAAGGAGCAACCGCCCTCGGAAACTCTCAGGCAAAATGGACCGTAGCCGGCCAACACTCTGGAAAGCAGAGAACGCACGTTCTCTCACCGACGGGGTTAAGCTGTCCTTTGCGGCGGTGAATTCTCTCAGGTCCAAGCGACAGAGGAGGGCACGACGTCATTTCAGTGAAATGGCGTGTGCACGGGAGTCGCTATATGAGTGTTGAGGCAACGCTTTCATCTGCTGACCGGCCGCCTTTGGCGCGCACGCCGCTGTTTGACCTGCATGTGGCAGCGGGCGCACGTATGGTGGCGTTTGCTGGCTATGACATGCCGGTACAGTATCGTGACGGCGTGCTGCACGAACATAATCATACCCGCACGCGCGCCGGATTATTTGACGTGTCGCATATGGGCCAAGCGCGCCTCATCCCGACCACGGGCGCGGCCGACGCAGCGGCGCTGATGGAAAGGCTGGTGCCGGGCGGCATTTCCACCTTGGACGAGGGGCGTATCCGCTACACGGTGCTGACAAATGCCGAGGGCGGTATTCGCGACGATTTGATGGTTACGCGGTTTGGCGACACTGTCTGGCTGGTGGTGAATGCCGCGTGTAAAACCGAAGACTTTTCCTATATTGCCGATGCGCTGGACGGACACGCTCGCCTTGAGGTGCAAGACCGCGCGCTCGTGGCGCTGCAGGGGCCGCGCGCGGCGGCAATCTTGCAGGGCCATATTGAAGCCATTGCGGATTTGACGTTTATGCAGGCGCGCTGGGTCGATTGGCACGGGCACGCGCTATTGGTGTCGCGGTGCGGGTATACTGGCGAAGACGGTTTCGAAATTTCATTGCCGCCGGAAACCGCCACACAGTTTAGCGCGGCGCTGCTGGGTGACGCGGATGTGGAACTCATTGGGCTGGGCGCGCGCGACAGCCTTCGGCTCGAGGCGGGCTTGTGCCTTTACGGGCACGATATCGATATCAAAACATCGCCGGCGGAAGCCGATTTGTTGTGGACGATCCCGAAGCGGCGACGCGATGCGGCTGATTATCCGGGCGCGGCACTTGTTGGCGCGCATATCGCATCGGGGGCGCCGCGCTACCGCGTCGGCTTATTGCCCGAGGGACGCGCGCCCGCCCGCGAGGGGACTGAAATTTGCGCGCCGGATGGAACAGTGGTTGGCATGGTAACCAGCGGCGGGTTCAGCCCGACATTGGGACGCCCGGTCGCCATGGGATATGTGCACGCCGATTTTGCCGCGCCCGATACAAGCGTGCATTTGATGGTACGAGGCCGCGCATTACCGGCGCGCGTCAGCACCATGCCTTTTGTGCCGCACCAATATGCACGCGGGACAAAATAGGCGGAAAAAGCAGGGAAATAACGGGGTCGAATTGAGATGATGAGGAAGAAAAAATGAGTGCCATTAAATTTACCAAAGACCATGAGTGGATCAGCCTTGACGGAGACACCGCCACGGTCGGCATTACCGCTTACGCGCAAGAACAACTTGGCGACGTGGTTTTTGTCGAAATGCCCGAGGCCGGCAAAACCGTCGCGCAAGGGGATGAAGCCGGTGTGGTGGAGAGCGTCAAGGCGGCGAGCGAGGTTTATGCACCTGTGTCGGGCGAAGTGGTCGAGGCCAATCCCGAACTTGAGGACAATCCGGCGCTTGTGAACCAGGACCCGCTTGCCGGGGGTTGGTTTTTCCGGCTCCGCTTGAGCGATGCCGGCGAACTTGACGGGCTGATGGATGAAGCCGCTTACAAAGCCTATATTGAGGAGCTTGACTAATGCGTTATTTGCCTTTGAACGACAATGATCGGGCCGCAATGCTGCATCGCATCGGCGTCGACAATATTGACGCCCTGTTTCGTGATGTGCCAAGCGCTGCGCGTCTTGACGGGCCGGTCGATCTGCCGCTGCACAAAAGCGAAATGCAGGTCGAGCGCGACATGCAGGCGCTCGCCGCGCAAAACGTAACCGCTGGCGCGGTGCCGTTTTTCTGTGGCGCGGGCGCGTATCGCCATCACGTACCGGCCACGGTTGACCATATTATTCAGCGCTCGGAATTTTTGACTTCCTACACACCCTATCAGCCGGAAATTACCCAAGGGACGTTGCAATATTTGTTCGAGTTTCAAAGCCAAGTGGCTGAACTGACGGGCATGGAAGTTGCCAATGCGTCAATGTATGACGGGTCGACGGCGGCCGGTGAAGCGGTGTTGATGGCGCATCGGGTGACGCGGCGCAATCACGCGGTTATTTCGGGGCGCGTGCACCCGCAATATGTCGATGTCATCGCCAATTTGTCGGACATGGGAGGCTTTGGCCTCACCCACATTCCACCAAGCCTTCAAGGCACTGAAGGCCTTTTGTCTGCCATTGACGAAAACACGTCGTGCGTCGTTGTGCAAAACCCCGATTTTTTCGGCACGGTGCATGATTATACCGAGCTTGCCGATGCGGTGCATGCGCGTGGGAGCTTGCTGGTGGTCGTCGTCACCGAGGCCGTGTCGCTGGGGGTTTTGAAAACGCCGGGCGCGATGGGCGCTGATATTGTCGTTGGCGAAGGGCAATCGCTGGGCAATGGCCTGAATTTTGGCGGGCCGTATGTCGGGCTGTTTGCCGCGCGCGAAAAGTTTCTGCGCCAGATGCCGGGTCGCCTGTGCGGGGAAACCGTCGATGCTGACGGCAAGCGGGGCTTTGTGCTGACGCTGTCGACGCGCGAACAGCATATTCGCCGCGACAAGGCGACATCGAATATTTGCACCAATTCGGGTTTGTGTTCGCTGGCATTCACGGCACATGTTTCCTTGCTGGGTGGGGATGGTTTGCAACATTTGGCGCGTCTCAATCACGAATATGGGCTTGATCTCGCCGATAAGCTAACCGCCATTAAAGGTGTCAGTCTGGTCAATGACACATTTTTTAACGAGTTCACCCTCGAATTGTCGCAACCCGCCGACGCCGTCGTCGAGGCTCTGGCCGCGCGCGGCATTTTGGGCGGGGTGCCGGTGTCGCGCTTGATACCCGATGGGGGTTTTGAAAATCACTTGCTGGTGGCAGTCACCGAAACCTGCGCCGAGGAAGACCGCGCCGCTTATGCCGCCGCGCTTGAGGAGGTATTATCATGAACGGGAAAACCACATTTACCGGCCATCGCGGCCTTGAACTGCGCGAAGATCTGATTTTTGAGATTGGCACGCGTGACCGCAGCGGGGTTGATCTTGCACCCTTGCGGGGCTTGCCCGACCGACTGGGCGGCATTACCCGCGACCAGGTGGATCTGCCCGGCCTTGCGGAACCCGAAGCCGTGCGCCATTACGTGCGGCTGAGCCAGAAAAACCACGCCATCGATATGGGGCTTTACCCGCTTGGCTCGTGCACGATGAAGCACAATCCGCGCCTCAATGAGAAAATGGCGCGGCTGCCGGGTTTTGCTGATATTCACCCCCTGCAACCTGTTTCAACCGTGCAGGGCGCGTTGCGGCTGATGGATCAACTGGCGCATTGGCTGAAAACCCTGACGGGCATGCCGGAAGTGGCATTGTCGCCCAAGGCCGGCGCACATGGCGAATTATGCGGCATGATGGCCGTGCGCGCGGCGATTGAAGCGCGCGGCGAGATCGATCGGCGCACGCGCGTCTTGGTGCCGGAATCGGCGCATGGCACAAACCCGGCTACCGCAGCGCTGCTGGGTTTCAGCGTCGACGAAATTCCCGCCAGCGAGGACGGGCGGGTCGATCTTGATGCGTTTCGGGACAAGCTCGGCGATGATGTCGCCGCGATTATGCTGACCAACCCGAACACATGCGGGCTGTTCGAGCGCGACATTATCGCCATTGCCGATGCGGTGCACGCGGTTGGCGGTTATTTCTATTGCGATGGTGCAAACTTCAACGCCATTGTCGGGCGCGTGCGCCCGGGTGATTTGGGCATTGATGCCATGCACATTAATTTGCACAAGACATTTTCAACGCCGCATGGCGGTGGCGGGCCGGGCGCGGGGCCGACCGTATTGTCCGAGCGGCTGGCCGAATTTGCACCCTTGCCGCATGTCGTTGCCAATGCGGACGGTCTGGAACTGGTCGAACACGGGCCACACACCCCCGATAAGCCGTTTGGACGTATGGTCGCTTTCCATGGTCAGATGGGCATGTTTGTGCGCGCGCTGGCCTATATGATGAGCCATGGTGCGGACGGGCTGCGCCAAGTGGCCGACGATGCCGTACTCAACGCCAATTATATTATGGCCGAACTGGGCGATGTGATGAGCGCACCTTTTGCGGGGCCGTGCATGCATGAGGCGTTGTTCGACGACACGTTCTTAAAAGATACCGACGTCGAAACTCTGGATTTTGCCAAGGCGATGATTGATGAGGGCTATCACCCGATGACCATGTATTTCCCGCTGGTCGTGCATGGGGCGATGCTCATCGAGCCGACGGAGACCGAAAGCAAGGCATCGTTGGATTTGTTCATTGCCACATTGCGCGATCTGGTGGCCGCGGCACAAGCTGGCGACACCGAGCGGTTTAAAGCAGCACCGCAACTGGCACCGACCAAGCGGTTGGATGAAACCCGCGCCGCGCGTCAGCCGGTTTTGCGCTACGGGGTAACAGAAAAAAAGCAGGCGCGTGCTGCCGAATAGGCCAGCGGCATGAACCCCGAACTGGAGCGACGCGCTGGTTGGCCGATGAAAAAAATCGCCGGCGTCGATGAGGCCGGGCGCGGCTGTTGGGCCGGGCCGGTCGTGGCGGCTGCGGTCATTTTGCCGGACAGCTTTGACTGGGACGGCCTCAATGACAGCAAAAAATTGAGCGCCGACCAACGCGCGCGGCTGTGCGCGCGCATCAGGCGCGATGCAGCCACCGGGCTTGGCATCGCTTCGGCGGCTGAAATTGACGCCGACAATATTTTGATTGCGAGCTTGCGTGCCATGGCGCGCGCTGTGGCAGAATTAGCGCAGACGCCTGATCATATTCTCGTCGATGGCAATCGGCTGCCCGATTGGTCGTGTTCCGCCGAGGCGGTGATTGGCGGCGACGCGCGTGCGCCCTCCATTGCGGCGGCTTCGATTATTGCCAAGCATATGCGCGATCAAATGATGGTCGAACTGGACGCGCGCTATCCGGGTTATCACTGGGCGCAAAATAAGGGCTATGGCGTGCCCGCGCATCGTGCCGGGTTGGCTGAACTTGGCGTGTCGCGCGAACATCGGCGTACATTTGCGCCCATTCGCCGTCTGCTCGACGCGGCGCCCAACAGTGAGGTGGGAAAGAATGTGGACAAGAATGTGGATAAAAAAGCCACCTTGTAGAGACCGATTTTAATTTATATTTGACGCCGGACTCGCGATGACTCATTGTCGCCGGAATGAGTACGACGCATGTAAAACCTGACCAAATTCTTGAAGGCGACTGTCTGACGCATATGCGGGCTTTGCCCTCGGCCAGTGTCGATTTGGTATTTGCCGACCCACCCTATAATTTGCAGTTGCGCGGCGCATTGCACCGACCCGACCAATCCAAGGTCGCCGCCGTCACGGATGCGTGGGATCAGTTTGACAGCTTTGCCGCCTATGACGCGTTTACCCGTGCCTGGCTCGCCGAAGCCAAGCGGGTGTTAAAACCGACGGGCACATTATGGGTAATCGGCAGCTATCATAATATTTTCCGCGTCGGCACGGCTTTGCAGGATCTCGGTTTTTGGGTGCTGAACGACATCATCTGGCGCAAGTCCAATCCCATGCCGAATTTCCGTGGCACACGCTTCACCAACGCCCATGAAACGCTGATTTGGGCGGCGCGCGACCAACATGCCAGCGGCTACACCTTCAATTATCAGGCCATGAAAACCCTCAATGATGATGTGCAGATGCGCTCGGACTGGGTGCTGCCGATTTGCAATGGCAATGAACGTCTGAAAGGCGCAGACGGGGCTAAGTTGCATCCGACGCAGAAACCGGAAATGCTGTTGAACCGTGTTCTGCTGGCTTCAACCAAGCCGGGCGATATCGTGCTCGACCCGTTTTTCGGCACGGGCACGACGGGGGCTGTGGCGAAAAAACTGGGACGTCACTTCATCGGTATTGAGGCGGAAACCGCCTATGTTGAGGCGGCGCGCGCGCGGATCGGCAAAATCCAACCGATGGATGATGCCGCGCTGGAGGTTGCCCAAAGCGCCAAGCAAGAAAAGCGTATTCCGTTTGGCACGCTGGTCGAAACCGGCATGGTCAAGCCGGGCACGCAATTATTCGGCCCGGCGCGCAAAGTGCGCGCGCGGGTGCGCGCTGACGGCAGCCTTAAATTGGGGGCGGCGAAAGGCTCTGAACGCGATGGCCTGACCGGCTCCATTCATAAAATGGGTGCCGCCGCCCAGGGCGCACAAAGCTGCAATGGCTGGACTTTCTGGCACATTGATGAAGGCGACAAGCTGGTGCCGATCGACAGCTTACGCCAAAAAATCCGCCGCGATGATGCGTGAACGGATCACTCAGCCCGCCTCGGATCATCTGCCAACACCTCCATCGCCACTTTTCGCATCACACTGGGCAAAGCGCGGTTTGGAAACTCGCGCGGATTGACCCATTCATACCCGGCGGGCTTGCGAAAACCCTTCGGCGCGGTTTGAGCCACCAATTTCAGGGTCAGGCGAAAATGGGTGAAAACATGGGTGACCTCGCCGTTCAGTTTTGTCCAGCCATCGGGCAGTAACGCGCCCAACGCCGTGTCATTGGCTGCGTCCCAACCTTTTGATGGAAACATCAACATACCCCCCAACAAGCCCTTGTCGGGGCGGCGCGCCATCAATACCTCCTTGCGGGTGTTTTCAAGCCAATACACCGTGCCGTTGCGCTGGGGTTTGGGGGTTTTGGGTGCGCGTCGCGGTAAAATTTCCTGAATATCTTGCGCGCGCGCCTGGCAGGGGGCCTGCCACGGGCATATGTCGCAACGCGGACGCTTGGGCGTGCACACGGTTGCGCCCAAATCCATCATCGCTTGCGCAAAATCGCCGGGTCGCGCGGGCGGCACAAGGGCGGCATTGGCTTGTTTGACCCGTGCCTTCAGCGCCGGCAGGGGGGTTTTATCGGCGGTCAACCGCGCCAGCA
>CAJXCG010000011.1 GCA_913051715.1 uncultured Rhodobiaceae bacterium | reverse complement strand
GGGCGCGGGCGATGTGCTGGCGGGTTTGATTGGCGGCTTGTGGGCACAGCATCGTGAAATGGCAGCCGATCAAATTGCCCAAGCCGGCGTTTATCTGCACACCCATGCCGCGCGGCTGGCCATTAAAGCGCACGACGGCCACGCCATTATCGCCAGCGATTTAACGCAGACGCTCGGGCGTGCCTTTCAGCACGCGCGCTATGTTTTGGCCGGCGATGGCGAAAAATGGTCGGTCGGCTGAGCGTCAGGTGAAATCGAAAATTTCGTGCTCGCGGGTCATAAACACACGCGATTGGGCAAAATCGATAAACGTACTTTCATCCGACACCAGAAAGCGCCCCGCTTCTTCGCCGGCCGGGCTCGCCATGGCCGCGTTCATGTGGTCTTCGTCGCGGAACCAAACCTCGGTAATGCCGTCATAAGCGGGTTGCGTGCCGCGCCCGCTTTCAAATTCGGCGTTCATTTCGGGCAGGCATGTGTGGCTTTGCACATAGCGCACCGCCCCGATCGCTTCAGCGACACCGCGGACTTTCGGCGCATGGTCTTGCAGCCAATAGCGGTAGAAGTTTTCCGGCGAAATATCGTCGCGGCGGCGAATGCAGTAAACAAGTTTCAACATGCGTGATCCTCCTGCTTCCAGCCTAGCGCAGATCGCCGCGCCTGCACAGATAGGGTGTCAGCTGCCGCTCTCGATTTCCTCGCGCAAAATTTCCAGCGCCAGCCATTCTTCTTCGGCTTTTTCCAGCCGCATACGCGCATGTGACAATTTCTCGGCCCATGCTGCAAACGCGCCCGCATCGCGGCTATAAAGTGTCGGATCGTCCAGCTGCTTCTGGCACGCGGCAATTTCATCGCGCAAATTTTCCATTTCCACGGGTAATTGTTCCAGCGCATATTTGTCACGATAGGTCAGCTTGCGGGACGGCGCATTGGCGGCGCGGCGCGGCGCAATTTTGGCTGATGTATCTGTGCCCGCTGCGTTTGCACTGTGCCCCGCATCCGACGCCCTGTTCATGGCATTGTTTTGCGATTTGCGCTGGGCCTGCATATCGCTATAGCCGCCGGCATATTCCACCCAGGCGCCCGCACCTTCGGCGCGGATAATGCTGGTCACGGTATGGTCCAGAAAATCGCGGTCATGGCTGACGAGGATAACCGTGCCGTCATAGGCCGCAATCATTTCCTGCAACAGGTCGAGCGTTTCCAGATCAAGATCATTGGTCGGCTCGTCCATGACCAGCACATTGGACGGCTGACGCAAGCCGCGCGCCAAAAGCAAGCGCGCCAATTCTCCCCCCGACAGCACATTGGCGGGGGTTCGCATTTGTGCCGGATGAAACAGAAAATTTTTCATGTAACCAATGACGTGCATGGTTTCCTCGCCGATCGACACCAATTCGCCGGCGCCGTCGGTCAGCGCATCCTTGATCGTCCAGTCCTTTTTGATGCCCGACCGCGCTTGATCGAGCACCAGCACAGACAGGTTTTTGCCGAGCCGAACATTGCCCGCATCGGGTTCCAAATGCCCCAGCAACATATTGAGCAAAGTGGTTTTGCCCGCGCCATTAGCGCCCACAAGCCCAACCCTGTCGCCGCGCTTGATTTGGGTGGAAAACCCGTCAACGACACGCTTGTCGTCGAATTGCTTGACCAGCTTGTCGGCTTTAACAACCAGCTTGCCGGATTTTTCACCAGCCATTAGCGCAGCTTCCACCTGCCCTTCGGGGCCGCGATGGTCGCGGCGGCTTTGCCGCAATTTCTGCAATTCCCCGACGCGGCGAATATTGCGCTTGCGCCGCCCCGAAACACCATAGCGGATCCAGTCTTCTTCGCGCGCAATTTTGCGATCGAGCTTGTGTTGTTCCAGTTGTTCGCGCTCCAGTTCGCCGTCGCGCCAGTCCTCAAAATACGCGAAGTTTTTTCGCATCACTTTGGTGCGTCCGCGATCCAGCCAGATCGTCTGATCGGTCAGGTTTTTCAAAAACCGCCGGTCGTGGCTGACCACCACCAGTGCCGAATTTATTTGCCGCAAGCTGGTTTCCAGCCATTCAATCGCGGGCAAATCGAGATGATTTGTCGGCTCGTCCAACAGCAAAATATCCGGCTGCGGGGCCATGACACGCGCCAGTGCCACGCGGCGACGTTCGCCGCCCGACATGGGTGCCAGCGCCGCGCCCGCATCAATGTTGAGATCGGCCATGATCTGATGCGCGCGTTGTTTGTCTTCATTGTCCATCACGCCTTGCAGCACATAATCGGCGGCGGTCTCAACCCTCGTGAAATCCGGGTTTTGTGCCAAATAAGAAACAAACACGCCCGGCTGCACAAAACGCTCGCCGCTATCGGCATCGGTCAGCCCGGCAGCAATACGCAACAGCGTTGACTTGCCCGAACCGTTGCGCCCGACAAGGCACAGCCTTGCGCCCTGCCCGACAGACAACGCCGCCCCCTCGAGCAAGGGCGTCACGCCATAGGTCAAATGAATGTCCTGCAAATATAATATGGGCGGGGCTGAACTCATGCGCTGGTTTTAACCGCCGCGCGTAAAAATGGCAAAACCAGCTTTTTTCGGTTAAATAGAACCTCGCCGGGTTTTACCGACCCGCGGCACTTGGGAGATAAGATGAGTAAGGTTTTACGGCGCGGCTGGCTGGGCTTTTTGATTTTTGTGACCGCTTTGACGGTGGCAAATTTTGTCCTGCACCTGATTGAGGCGGGAAAATTTGACCGGCGCGCGGCGATTTTGAAAGCCCAACAATATCGCGGTGAAATTATCCGCGACAGCTTCGGCGTGCCGCATATTTATGGTCAACGCGATGTCGATGTTGCCTTTGCGCTTGCTTACGCGCATGCCGAGGACGACTTCAAAACCTTTCAGCAATTACTCCCCTTTTATCGCGGGGAACTGGGTCGCAGCGTCGGGTTTGACGGGCTGGCGATTGACTTTCTGCTGGGCTGGTTGGACGCATCCGGCACGGTTGCCGCGCGCTTTGAAAGCGAGTTGACGCCGCAACTTCGCGCGCATTTGCAAGCCTATGCTGACGGCCTCAATTACTACGCCGCGCGCCATCCGATTGAGGCCGACCCGCGCCTGTTTCCCGTGCGCGCGCAAGAACTGGCAGTGGGGTTTCATATTCAACATTTATTGTTTTACGGGTTTGAGGCCCATGTCAGTGAATTATTTGCCGACAGCCCGCAGCGCGAATTGGCCCGCCCGCCCGGGGCCGCCGCCCTGTCGCGTTTTATTGGTGCGGCGGGCTTGCCCATCGGCTCCAATGCTTTTGCCATTAATGCGCGCAAAAGCGATGACGGTGCCACGCGCATAATGATCAACTCGCACCAGCCTTTGGAAGGCCCCGTTGCGTGGTACGAGGCGCATTTGAAAAGCGAGGAAGGCTGGGATGTGCATGGCGGTCTTTTTCCTGGTATGCCGTTTATCGCTAAAGGCTTTAACCCGGATATTGGCTGGGGCGTGACCGTCAACAAGCCCGATCTGGTCGATATTTACAAATTGGAGCCGAACCCCGAAAACGCGGATGAGTATTTGCTGGACGGGGCGTATGTCGCTTTTGAAAAGCGGCGCATTTGGCTCAAGCTCAAACTGCTCGGCAATTTATATCTGCCCGTGCCGCGCACTGTGTTGCACGCACGCCATGGACCTGCGATTGCCACCGACCATGGCACATATGCGCTGCGGTTTGCCGGCCGACACGAAATCCGCCAGCCCGCGCAATGGTTGGCAATGAATAAAGCGCGCTCTTTGTCGGCGTTCAAACGGGCCATGGAGATGCAGGCCATTGTGTCGTTTAATTTTGTCTATGCCGACAAGCAAGGTCAGCTTTATTTTCTCCACAATAGCCGCAGCCCCGAGCGTGCGCCGGGCTGGAACTGGAAAAATTATCTGCCCGGCACGCGCAGCGATCTGATCTGGCAAAACCAGATCGGCTTTGCCGACATGCCGCAATTTTCCAACCCGTCATCGGGGTATATTTTGAGCACCAATCAAGACCCGTTCAAGGTTACTGCCGGCCAAGACAATCTTGATCCGTCTGACTTTGCCCCTGAATTGGGTTTGCAAACCCGCATGACCAACCGCGCCGATCGCGGTCTGCACCTGTTCGAGACGGCCGGCGCGATGAGCGCGGCGGATTTCCGCGCCATTAAATGGGACAAGGGCTACGCACCCGAAAGCCGCGCCTTTCGCTATGTGAACGAAATTCAGAACATGAATTTTGCTTCGGGCAGCCAAGCCGCCGCCGGACAGAAATTACTGGCGGGGTGTTCAGGTGGGACGCATGCGGATGACACCGCCGCAGCGCTGGCCGTTTGCCTTTTGTCGGAGGAATGGCTTGCCGAACAAGCCGGCACACCGCCGCCGCCCATTGCGGATATCTATCCCGGCTGCCTTGAAAATCTGGTCGCGCATTTTGACCGTCTCGACCCGCCCTGGGCCGAGGTTAACAGGCTGCGGCGCGGGACGGTTGATCTGCCGCTCGGCGGCGGCCCCGACACTTTGCGGGCGATTTACGCCCTGCCCGATGCCGATGGCAGGCTGCGCGCGGTTGCGGGTGACGGATTGGTGATCCATGTTTCTTGGGATGCAAAGGGCGAGCAGTCCGCCGAAATGATCCATAATTTCGGGGCCGCTTCGTCGCGCCCAAAGTCACCCCATTATGCCGATCAGGCGCCGCTCTATGCGCGCGAACAAATGCGCCCGGTTGCGCTGACGCGCGAAGCGGTGATATCGCAACCCCACCGCATCATTTCCGTACCGATCGAAAAAGCCGATTAAACGGTTTTGGCAAGAGCTTGGGGACGCAAGCTGACAATATTTTTGTCAACGTAGACTGAAATGCGGGCAATATACGCTTCGACCTCTGTGGTCAGCAAAGGCGTCGGATGCAGATAGGTACGCCGCCCGCCTTTATATTGCGTAACCATTTCCATATCGATCAGGTCTTTTTTCATGAGCCGGACGGTCTCATGGCTCACGGGCAAGGTTTCCAGAATGTCATTGACCGACAGATCGCGCGCGTGGCGCTTTAAATTGCGGAATAACAGGCAACACAAACCGCGTCCATGTGTCGAGCGCAGCAGGTGATTGAGGCGCAAATCCTCCGACTTCACATCGGCGGCATGTAACGCAAGAAACGCCCTGTGAAGTTCTTCGCCATGCATCCCGTCGCGCGGCTCAATATCCAGCGACTTCAACAGATGAAGCACCCATGCTTGCGACATTGCTATGAGTAGAGGCTTGGCATGGACGTGACGGGTGCGCCCTTTTTGCAAAACATTGATCAAGCCACCTTTTTGAATCTCGCGCAAAACCAGCCTGATATTCTCAAACGATGTGCCCGAAACACGCGCGAGGTGCGACGGTGAGATGATTTCTCCCGCAAAATGAGACCTGTAGATTTCACCAATCACCAGTCGGATTTGTCGTGATGAATTACGCTCGATATCATTGACTATGGGAGATGTCTGAGCATCCTCGATAATCAGATCAACAATCAACACAACAACCCCCAAAAACCAAACTCGGTTGATTAGGATAGTCTTGAATATTACAAATAAATTAACAAGTGTTTTGAGCCGGTCTTGTTCTCATGGGCGCGCCTCGTTACGCTGGCAGCCATTAGGGTGGAATTTTGATTTAAGGGGGCCGCAATGGGCGCGAAGCAAGAACCGGTTGAAATTTATGGAGCGCCGGGTTCACCCTATACAAGAAAAATGCTGGCGGTTCTGCGATTTCGCCGCGTGCCACATCTTACGCAATGGGGCGGACGCCCCGCGGCGGCCACAAAAATACGCCCCGCCCCCAAAGTGTCAATCATCCCAGTTATGTATTTCGCCACCGATAGCGACGTCAAAGAAGTTGCCGTAGATTCGACCCCCATCATCAGACGGCTGGAAAAAGACTACCCGCAGCGCTCGGTCATTCCAACGGATCCGGCCCTGGGTTTCCTGAATTTTCTGATTGAGGATTTCGCCGATGAATGGCTAACCAAATCCATGTTTCATTATCGCTGGGCCTATGACGCCGATGCAAAACACGCAAGCCCCCTGCTTGTCTTCTGGCACGACGCGACGCTCGACGCACCAGCAGCCGAAACCGCTGCCGCACAATTTGCCGACCGCCAAATTGGTCGCCTAGGCGTGGTCGGGTCAAACGCGGTGACCGGCCCCCTCATCGAAGAGAGCTTTGCGCGCTTGGTGGATATTCTCGACGCGCTGATTATGCGTGAGGGTTATGTGCTGGGCGCGCGCCCTTCGTCGGCCGATTTTGCGCTGTTCGGCCAACTCACCCAGCTTTGTCAGGTCGAGCCGACATCCTATCAGGTCGCCCAGCGCCGCCCGCGCGTGCGCGCCTGGGTCGACAGGCTGGAAGACCTTTCTGGCCTAGAGGTTGCGGCAACAGACTGGCTGGCACCCGATGATGCAGGCGCGGCGCTCGCCCCGCTTTTGAGCGAGATTGGCCGCGTTTATGTACCTTGCTTGCGCGCCAATGCCGCCGCCATTGCCGCAGGCGAAGCGACGTTTGAAACGCAGATTGACGGCAAGTTGTGGAAACAGGACGTGTTTCCCTATCAGGCCAAATGCCTGATGGAAATTCGCGCGGTCTATGACGCCCTCGATGCATCGGCGCAAGCCCGGGTCAATGACTGGCTCGACGGGTCGGGTTGCGAAGCACTTTTCGACACTTAAAGCCGACACTTAAACCCGACAACATCCTCGTCTTGGCCCGAATGTGACCTATTTCATCGTCATGATGAAAGGATGTCAGTCATGCGTTACTTTTTAATTCTCGCCGTCATAATGGCGGCTATGACCTCGCCAAGTTTTGCCGCCGGGTCTTACGACCCGCCCCCCAATGCAGATGACCGGCTGAAAAAAGCCATCAAGCACATCGACCGCGAGCGCTATGATCGTGCAATTTCCGAATTGCGAAAAGCCGCTAAGCTGCGCCCCAATAATGCGGACATTCAAAATTATTTGGGCTTTGCCTACCGCAAATCTGGAAAACTTGAGGAAAGCGGACGTCACTACACAAAGGCACTGGAGTTAGATCCCAATCACAAAGGCGCGCTGGAATATCAGGGCGAATTGTTTTTGATGACCGGAAAGCCTGAAAAAGCCCAAGCCAATTTGGCGCGTCTTGTGGCCTTGTGTCCCGATGGATGTACCGAACGCACCGATTTGGAAGCCGCGATTGCTGCCGCACAATAGCGCTGTTTTGGCGTGGCTAATTTGGCCGGATAACCAGATACAGCATGCGGCCAATGGCAACGACATAAGCGACGCGCGTGAGCAATACCGCCATGTTAACCGGATCAAAAATATCCGGGCTGGCAACAAGACGTGCCGTAAAATCGTCCGCCAGCCCCGACACGCCAATGATAAAAGAAATCAGCAATACCAGTGTGAAAAAGCGGTTCAAAACCACCGCAACCGTAATGGCGATCACAAAGGCAGCGCCCTTTAAAATTCGTTTCAAAAACTCCTGCGGGGCAAGTTCGAGCTCAAGGCTGTGCATGACGGCAAACTCGGCAATAATATGCTGACTGAAAAAATACGACAGAGTAATGAGCGCCATAGCACTCAGATAGAAAAACACCAAAGGCAGGGCCAGCTGGCGCCGACGGCTTGACGGCATCTCGCCGGTCAGATTTAGGTCGAAAAAAGCGCGCTTCTCAGAATCTGAGAGCGCAAAACGGTCGTCGTCTTCTTTATCCGCCATATTTTAACGGCCCTTTTATCAGGTGATCGCCGCAGTACCTTTTTCAACATACAGCTCGCGCAGATTGCGTTTCAACACCTTGCCCGTCGCATTGCGCGGCAAGGCGTCAATAAACTCCACGCTGCCAGGCACTTTAAACTTTGCCAGATTTTTAATGCAGTGACCAATAACGGCATCGGCATCAAGCGCTTCACCCGATTTCAGCACGAGAACCGCCTTGCCGGTTTCGCCCCAGCGTTCGCTCGGCACACCAATGACCGCGGCTTCGGCGATTTGCGGCAATTGGTAAAGGACGTTTTCTACTTCCGCCGGATAAACATTTTCACCGCCGGAAATATACATATCCTTTGACCTATCCACGATATACACAAAACCCTCCTCATCGCGCTTGGCGGCATCGCCGGTTTTGAGCCAGCCATCGATAAAGCTTTTTTCGGTGGCGTCCGGATTGTTCCAATAGCCGGGCGTGATGTTCGGCCCCTTAATGATCAACTCACCCACCTCATCGGGCCCGACATCAACACCGTCTTCATCGATAATACGGATCTCGGTATGCATCAGCGCTTTGCCGGCGGACCCAATTTTGCGAAGCGCGTCGCTGGCATCCAGCGATATTCCGCCGGGGCTGGTTTCGGTCATGCCCCAGCCCTGCACCAGGGGTACGCCGCGCCCAAGCCAGCCCTGCAAAATCGCCTCCGCACACGGCGCGCCGCCGACGCCGGCATTTTTAAGCCCGCTCAAATCTGTGGTTTCAAAATCCGGGTGCTGCATCATGAACTGATACGGCGCAGGTACGGCGAAAAAATGCGTCACCCCCAGATCTGCGTTGCCCAGCACGCCCAAGGCTGCGCCCGGCTCAAAATCGCGCATCAGCAAAATTTCACCGCCCGCGTGCAAAATCGGGTTGGCATAGCAGTTGAGCCCGCCCGTGTGAAACAATGGCAGCACCACAAGCTGCACCGATTTCTGGTCAACCCCCGCCGGCATGGAGAGATTGACGATATTGTAAAACACCATGCCATGCGTGATCATCGCGCCCTTGGGATGGCCTGTCGTGCCGGAGGTGTACATGATCATGCAAACATCGTCATGCGTGGTTTCGACCGGCGTGAAGGCTTCGTTGGTCTCCATCGCCTGTTCGTATGTGCTGTCTTCGCCGGGGTCGCGCACCTCCAGCACCATGGCGATATTGCACGCGGCTGCCAGATCCGGTGCCGTATCGGCAAAAACATGGTCATGCACGAGGGTGCAGGGGGTAGAATCGTTCAAAATATAGGTCAGTTCATTCGGCGTCAGACGCCAGTTCAACGGCAGACAAATCGCCCCGATTTTGGAGCACGCAAACTGCACCTCAAAAAACGCCGGACAATTACGAATGAGCAGCGCGACGCGGTCGCCTTTTTGAACGCCTTTGCTTTGCAAATGTGCAGCGAGGCTGGCGGCGCGGCGGTTCAGATGCCGGTAGGAAATATCCTGTTTCATGTCGAGATCGCGAATGGCGATTTTATCGCCGCGAATGTCTTCATGGTGGGCCAGCCAGTCATAATATTTAACTGCCATTGCAATACTCCGTTTCGTCTCACACAAGTTTAGCCAAGCCGGTGGTGACCAGCAAGCCGCGCCTCAGGCGCGTGCCGAAACCAGCCAGGTTGCGCTGGGAAAATTCAGCACATTGTTTTTGTGATAGGGTGTCAACGCCTCGGCCAGCGCGTCAATCAGCGGCTCGGCCTTATCCTCGCCAGCCTCGGCGACAAAGGCCGAAATTACCGGATTGATGCGGGCAAAATTTTCCGCTGCGCTGCGTACATCTTGACCCGAAAACATCTCGACTGTTTGCTTGTGCGGCGCAATAACGATATCGCCGAAACCGGCCTGTTCGAGAAGCGACGTCACATAGTCGGTTTCCGCAAAGGCAAACGGGCCGGGTGCGCGCGGCTCGGGCGGGGCCGGCATGTCGATAAATTCGCGTGCCGTTGCCACGGCCAGGCTGTGCCAGAGGTTTTCGCTTGGTGCCTGCCAGCAAACAAAGGCCAGCGGTGCGCCCGAAATCATCGCCCCGCGAATATTGCTGAATCCGACGACGGGCTGGTCAAAAAACATCACGCCGAAGCGCGAAAACGCGGCGTCGAACATGTCGGGCTCAAGCGTATCTGTTTGCAGATCACACGTCATGAAGTCGGCATTGGTAATCCCCGCCGGAGCCAATCGGCTACGCGCATAATCGGTCATGGGCACCGACAGATCGGCGCCGGTCACCCGCGCGCCCTCACCAAGACGCGTGGCGATATCCAGCGTTGTCGAACCGGTGCCACAGCCAATATCGAGCAAATGGCGCACATCGCCCAGATCAAGGCGCGCCAAAGCCTGCTCCCCCAAAGGCTGAAGCATCGTGTCCATTTGCTGCTGGTTCACAACCCAATACTCGCCGCCGGATCCCGACCAAAATTCGATTTGCTGTTCGTTCGCCATAATTCTCTCCTGTTGAATAAAACTCGTGCCGCTAACGGTCCTTGTACATAATTTCCACAATGGCGCGCACCTGCGCTTCCGGCAAGTTAAGTTCGCGGCGCAGATGCTCGATTTTTTCAAATTCGTCTTCGCTAATGACACCGTCTTGCAGCGCGTGGCTGACCTCGGCCATCAAAATGTCTTTTTTACGACTGACCTGCGAGGCAAACGCATTGGCGATGATACCCGTCAGCAGTGCAACCGTGCACACGCCCATCAACGCCGTCAGCGCGCCCACGGCCTTGCCCAACGGCGTCACGGGCGACACATCGCCATAGCCGACCGTTGTCAGGGTGATCAGCGCCCACCACATGGTTTCGGGTATCGAGGCAAACGCGTCGGGCTGGGCATGGCGTTCGACGACATACATAAGCGCGCTGGCAATAAACAGCGCAATACAGAACAAATACGACGCCGCCAAAAAAGACCGCCGCTCCTCATATATTGCCGAGGCCAAGTCTTCCAGTGCCGAGGAATAATTCGAGATTTTCAAAATACGCAGCAATCGCACCACGCGCACCCAGCGCAAATCCACATTGCCAGCGATCAGCGCCAACAGACTTGGTAAAATGGCGATGAGATCAACCAAGCCGTTGAAACTGAAAATATAGGCCAGACGCCGCCCGGTTATGCTTTGCGCGCTGCCGTTTTCGCGCTCGGCGCTGGCCCAGATACGCATAATATATTCAACGGCGAAAATCGTCACTGAGAAATATTCAAAAACCAGAAAGGCCGACCTATAGGCAAGCCCGATGCTTTCGACGGATTCCAATGATACCGCGACAATATTTGAAATAATCAGAACACTCAGAAAGCGGTCGACATAGCGGCTTGTCCGGTCATCATCCTGGGCCTGATCCAGTATTTCCAGGGTGCGTTTGCGCGACACCAACATTCGAACACCTCACTCACACCACGCAGAACGCGAAACTTCCCATACGCCGTCCGCTAGTTCTGACCGGCGCCGATCTTGGCAGTCTTCTCAAAGTCGTCGCTCGACCCCAGCGTCGCGCCGTCACTCTCAACGCCGAGCGCAAATTCGGGCGGCACTACCTCGGGGTGCACGCCAGGATCACCCGGCGGTGTATAATAGCCCAGCGCGTATTGCCCCATCGCATAACCGGCAAGCTGTTGCAGTTCCGGCGACAGGGTTTTTGCAAGTTCGGGCGGACACGACAAATACTGGTTTTCTTCCTGGCGCAACCAACCCAGCGCATAGGTGATGTTGATGCCGATACGGTCAGCCTGACTGCGGTTTTCGCCACCGCTGTGAAACACCGAGCCGGAATAAATCAGCACCGAGCCGGCCGACATTTCGGCTTGCGTAATTTTTTCCGGCGCAATGTCAACATCATCTGCCCATTGGGTGCTGCCCGGCACAACTTGGGTAGCTCCGTTTTCCGAGGTGAAATCCGTGATCGCCCAAATAGTGTTGAACTGCGGCTCGAGATGCGCCAAATGCTTCCCCCACGCCCAACGGTCGCGGTGAATGGGCTGCGCGCCCTGCCCGGGTCGAATACGAATGATCTGGGTCAGGTGCAACTGCACGCGCTCGCAATAAGGTTCCAGATATTTTTCGCACGGATCCAGAATGCGCCGATCGCCAATAAGGGCACGGCATTTTTCCGACCGCATCATCAAGCCGCCCGTGCGGGTTGTCTGGCGACCGGCAAAGTCATCGGCCCCGTTGCTCGTGGCTTCCATATACGGGTCGGTTTCCGCCCGCAGCGCAGCCAAAAAATCCGCATCAACGACATTATCAAGTATCAGCGCGCCGTCGCGCGTCAGCGTATCAACAATGGTTTGTGTGTCGGCGTCCGCGGAAAGGTGAACCAAATCGGTCATAATCAGTTTCTCCTTTAACAAGCTACACAAAATTTTTGCCCGAAGGCAAACACTCAAGCTAAGGGCGATTTACAAAACAGCCACACATTTGATCTCAATTTTAAAGGACGGGTCGACCAGCGCCACCACCTGCACAAGCGTCTGGGCCACTTCCGGCTTTTTGCCGTAGATCTCGCCGCGCGCGGCGAACAAATCCCCGACTTTCGCCATGGTGTCGTCAATATCCGTCACAAACCATGTCTCATCGACCACATTGTCCATCGTGGCGCCAAATTCGGCCAACACTGTCTCGACGTGGGCATAGGCGCACTTCATTTGGCCGACCAGATCGTCGGGTGCCGCGCCGGTCTCGTCCGTGCCGACCTGCCCCGCCATATACAGCGTATCGCCAACCCTCACGCCCTGGCAGAACAAATCTGCATACGGGCCGTCGCGGAATAGTTTCTTCTCAATCGCCATATTTGCCTCCCCACTCGTAAAACTAGGTTAGACGTTGTCTGCTGGCTTGTCCTGATTTTTTTGGGCCTGCCGCGTGCTAGCCGTCGAGGAGATTGAGCATATCCAGTTGCGCCGCGGGCGCGCGCGCGCCGGAACGGGCTTTACGCCGCGTACGCTTGCGGCTGCCAAGTTTTGCATGCACCATTTTTGAGGCATCGGAAAACCCTTGCATTTTGCGGATGCGCGCCATTTTTTCGCGGGCCGCGCGCACCGCCGCGCGGTGGTCAACCACGGGCTCGGGATAGTCTTGTCCGATGATGCAGCCGCTTTCTTGCTGCATGGCACGGCTCATTTTCCATGGTTCGTGCACAAATGCCGAAGGTACGTCTGTTAATTCGGGCACCCATTTTTTGATAAACGCGCCGTCCGGGTCGTGGTCGTAAGATTGTTTCACCGGATTATAAATGCGTATGGCGTTAATGCCGGTTACGCCGGATTGCATTTGCAGCTGGCTGTAGTGAATGCCCGGCTCGTAATCGGTGAAAAGGCGCGCCAGCACATACCCCGTTTGCCGCCAATCCAGCCATAAATCATAACTCGCAAAGCTCACCAGCATCGCCCGCATCCTGAACGTGATCCAGCCATTTGCGGTCAAATTTCTCATGCACGCATCGACCAGCGGATAGCCTGTGCGTCCGGCCTGCCAGGCGGCGAACAGCTCGGGGTCGAAACTGTCTTCGCGCATACCATCGAAAAACGCGTGCATAGCTTTGTGCTCGATCGAGGGTTGGTCTTCCAGCTTTTGCATAAAATGACACCGCCATGCCAGCCGCGACCGGAACGCCGCAAGCGGGCGTTTCCATGCCCGCGCCGCCTCACCCGATAGCTGCGCCTGACATTTGGCAGTCGCCTGATCGACCTCGCGCGCCGACAGCGTGCCCCATGTCAAATGCGCGGACAGGCGCGAGCCATAAATCTCCGAAAGGCCCGGTGCCGACATATGCGCCGTGTAGTGTCGCCCACGGGTGGTCAAAAACGATTGCAGTAATTTCTCACCCTCGGCACGGCCACCGCGCTGAACCGCGCCGGGCGGCGGCGCGCCGAACAGCGCATCGGCTTTGTCGGGCAACGCCCCCAACTCGAAGCCCGTATTGCGCGCGCCAAGCGGCGTGAGCGCAGCAGGCGTCGCCACACAAGGCTGCGCCATGCGTCGATTGCGGATGCCGGCCCAGTTGTCGCGGGTTTTCAGCCGCCGCACGACGCCATTTGTCGGAAATTCGTGCAGCGCAATGCCTGTTTCCGCGCACCATGCCAAAACCTGCGTGTCGCGTTTATAGGTCCAATCATTGCCGATTTCTTCATGCGCGTATATCGCCGTGACATCAAACGCGCTGTGCAGTTTCTTGAACACGGCCACCGCATCGCCCGTGTGCACGGCCATGGGCTGACCCAGACGCGCGCACATCCCGTGCAAGTCTGCGAGGCTGTCGTGAATAAAATGCCAGTGGCGGCTCGAGGCAAAGGGCTGGCGCCAATAATCAGGCTCCACAATATAGAGCGGCAAAACGGGCAGACCGCACGCGGCAGCGGCCGCCAAAGGCGCATGGTCGACAACCCGCAGGTCGCGTTTAAACCACAAAATGACAATTTGCTCGCGCATCGCGTTCACACCATCCATTACCAAGTAAAAGATTTAGAATGAATTCAGCGCGGTACAATGCGACAAAATCGGGCCCCAGCCGATGCATGTACAAGATCAGTTGGGCAGGTCTATCGCCGGGTTGCGGTCGAAATAATTGCGCGGTTTGAGAATAATTTCATCTACTTTGGACGGCATGACCGGCCAGTCTTCCGCCATCGGCACATGATGAAACCCAACCGTCACCCAAGCAACGAGATCTTCGTTTTCAAGATTTTCATTGTCGAAAATATATTCGGGCAGCCCCAACCACGAAGCCGATTGGTTGGTCTGCATGCCCGCGGCGAATATTTCCGGCCGCTTATAGCGCGTCACCCAGAGGTTGTTTCTGACAAAATAGGCGCGCTGAAACGCGGCATCCAAGGCCGGCACAAGCGGGTCAATATTCGGCATCATAATCTGATAGGCGCTGGGATAGCCCATGGCATTATTCTTGTCCGCGCTGGAAAACACCAACAGCGCCGGCTGGCGCGCATCCATTTTTGTCTGGGCTTGGCTTTCGGTGGTCACGCGCTCGGTTTGCAGCCCCCAAATGCCGCTGCGCGGTGCGCCCTCGGGCTGGCGCACGGCGCGCAATTTCTGCCGCGAAAAATTATTCGCGCGCCCGTCGACATCCATATCAATGCGATAGCTGAAAAAATGGTCGTGATTGACCGCAAGGCGGTTGGGCGCCACCAATGTGCCGGTTTGGGTTTCTTCCGCGGCGCGCGCATCGGCAAGCGTTTGTGAGAACACGGCCTTGACGGCATCGACACCGGTAGAAATCAGCCGGATGCGCAGTTGTCCGTCTTGGCGAAAAACATAATCTTGGAAATAGTCATAATTGCCGATTGTGGCGACCATGCGGACGACCAGTTCGGTCGCCCTGCGCGATTGGTGAATGTCCATCCCCGGCACGCCCTCATAGAGCGATTCGTAATGCCGCCATGCCGGATAGCCCGGATCATGTTCGAAAATGCACACGCGCCGCGCCGCCTTGTAAGGCGCGCCGTCGGGCAGATACAAAGTCACATCCTGAAACACCGCATGGGCCGGACAATCAGCGCCTTTCAGGGGCGTCGCCATATTGCCAAAGCCAAACTCGCCCATGTCATAATAGGCGCGGTAAAACCAATGTGCGTTATTGTCGTGATAGGGCACAAACATTTCCGACATGGCAATTTCATAGGCCACCGAGCGCAAGCCGTCCGGCGTGCGATGACCGACCCGGTTCAGCACCGTGCCCTGCCGCGGGTCGAAGCGCAGCCAAAACTGCCAACCCTGCCAGTCAATTTGTCCGCCGCGTATGGAAAAATTTTGTCCCTGCGGACGCGACGTCACCACCGGCTTGACCGGCGCGCGGGTCTCCAGCGCCCCATTGTGATATTCATCGGCCGAGACATCATGCGGCGGGAAATTGCCGTCTGCATAGCTGTCGGTGATCTCGACAATCGCCTCGCGGTCAATGTCGTATAAAATGCTGATGCCCTCAATCGGTCGCGCAAAAGCATTTGTGGTCGGCAAAATACCCAAGCCGCCTGTGCTTGCAATATTGAAACAATCCAGCCGCACGATGCGGGCATTACGCACATCAACCTTATCGGCGAAAAAGCGACCAATGGTGCGCGGCAGACACAAGCCCTCGCCCTCGGCCACGCCGCGCGCCGCCAAGATACTGACAAGCTCTTCATTGGCGTTGATTTTTTCGACCACGGGGAACAACTCGCCCTGCGGCGACAACATGGGCTGCCCGCCGCGTATGATGGTGGACGGCGCAAGCGTGTTGGCGTTTAAATCAAAATTCGTCACAAAGGACTGGCCCGCATGACGAAACGTCATTTCCGCCTCGCGCGCGGGTACTTGGCCCTGCTGCCAGGCCAGCGCGACGGCTTTTTCGGGCTGGCGCAGACTGATGCGGGTTATGATGACATCAACGCCATGGCGAGCTTTTACGGCAGCGGCGGCGCGGGTGATTTCCGCACCCGTAAGCGCGTCCCAGGGCGACAGCGCCACATCCGACACCATCACCGTGCGGGTGTTTTCCGCCGACTGGAACAATACCCAAGCAAACGCCGTGATCACAAGGATAATGGCCGGCAAAACCAAATAAGATAAAACACGCATTAACATTTCCCCCAGACTAACTTAAGCCAAATTCAGTCTCGGCTGCAAGAATATGCGCGCTAGGACAGGCTCAGCATGTGCTCGCGTTCAAACGCCATCAACTCGTCAAACCGACCATATTTAATTTTATTGGCCCATTCCGGATCCGTCAGCAAAGCACGCCCGACCCCGACCAGATCAAATTCTCCATTTTCAAGGCGTTCGACCAGCCCATCGATCGGGGCAGCTTCGGAGCTTTCCCCGCCCATCCCCGCAACAAACTCACCCGTTAAGCCGACCGAGCCGACGGTGATCGTCGGCAAACCGGTCAGTTTCTTGGTCCAGCCAGCGAAGTTCAAATCCGACCCTTCGAATTCCGGCTCCCAGAAACGCCGCGTCGAGCAATCAAAACAATCAATGCCGGCATCCATCATGGGTTTCAAAAATGCCAGCAACTTGTCCGGGTCGGTCGCCATTTTATGTTCAAAATCCTGCTGCTTCCATTGCGACAGGCGGATGATCAGTGGAAAATCCTTGCCCACCGCAGCGCGCGCTTTTTCGATAATCTCGACCGCAAACGCCGTGCGCTCCTCAAGCGCACCGCCATATTCATCGTCACGAATATTCGTCCCTTCCCAGAAAAACGTATCGATCAGATAGCCGTGTGCGCCGTGAAACTGCACGCCGTCAAACCCGGCTTCGCGCGCCGCCACCGTGCCCTTGGCAAAGGCATCAGCAATGTCGGTCACGTCTTTTTTGCTCAACGCGACACCGATTTCTTTGCCGGGATATTTCAGACCGGAAGGCGACACGGTGCGCGCATCGGGTGCGAGACCCGTGCCTTCCCGCCGCATCGAACCCGTGTGCCACAGCTGCGGCATAATCAGTCCGCCCGCCTCGTGCACATCTTCGGCCACGCGCTTCCAACCGGCCAATGCCTCGGGGGTGTGAAAATCCGGAATTTTGTCGTCCATGCTCGCCGAAGGATGGTCGATGGTTGTGCCTTCGGTGATGATCAGCCCCACCCCGCCCTCGGCGCGACGGCGATAATAATCAGCAACATCCTGCGTCGGATGACCGCCCGGCGAATGGCTGCGGGTCATCGGTGCCATAACAATACGATTGGGTATGTCCAAGCCGTTCAGCGTGAAAGGCGAGAAGAGGGCTGAAAATTGGGTCATAAAAATCTCCGTAAAATTGGCCGTGGCGGGGTTTGGCTTAAAAGCCGTGTTTCGGTTCAGAATGAATAATGTGTCAGGAGATATCCAGTCCGGCGAGCTTGGTGTTGGATCGCCATTTTTTCATCAGGTCAAAAAACTCGATCGGCCCGCCGCCGTAAAACGTGTTTTGCCTCAAGCGGTTTACATGCCCCTCATTATTATAATAGCCGGGCGTGCACTGCTCCTGAAAAGCTTCTGTCTGGCGTGCTTTTTCGATAATCGTCTGAACCCATTTTTGTTCAGCCGCTTCATTGGCTTCAATGCGTGTCGCATCGCGCGCCATGGCGGTTTTCAGAATATGGGCGAGGTGAATACTCTGTTCGTCCAGCGCGTAAGTATAGGTTGCCGTAAAGGCCGATTGGGTGGGCCCGAAGAAAAACGCATTGGGAAAGTTTTTCACATGCATGCCGTGAAACGTGGCAACGCCATCGGCCCATTTTTGCGAAATCGACTGCCCGCCAACGCCATGAATCTGATAGCCCGCGCGGCGCGCATAATCGGTGCCAACCTCAAAGCCGGTGGCAAAAATAATGCAGTCAACCTCGTAAACTTTGCCGTCCAGCACAATGCCCTTGGCATTAATCTCACTCACACCGCGCCCGCCCGTATCAACAAGTGCAACATTGTCTCGGTTGAAGGTTTGCAAATATTCATCGTGAAAACACGGGCGTTTGCAAAACTGGCGATAATAGGGTTTGAGCGCCTCGGCGGTATCGCCATCTTCGACAAGCTGGTCAACGCGGGCACGGATCGCTTCCATTTTACGGAAATCTGCCAGTTCCATTTCCTTGTCGAACTGCATATATCGCATGGCTTTTTCGGTCAGATATTTTTTCGCACCCTTGCGGTAAAAATCCCGCCTGGCGAGCCCCTGCAAGGCCCAAAAAGCAATCCGCAGTTTCGACGGCGCTTTCTCGCGCACCGACCCGAACAACAGCCGGAACGCCTCCGTCCAGCCATCATTCACCAGATCTTTTTTGACCGGCACGCCGGCCAAGAGCGACTCGAAATTGCGGCGGCGCGTATCGTGCCAGCCGGGTTTTTGCGCCGCCATCCAATCGGGATCGGTGGGTTGGTTATTGCGTAAGTCAATCGATGACGGCGTGCGCTGAAACACATAAAGCTGCGCCGCTGATGCCCCCAAATGCGGCACGCATTGCACAGCCGTAGCGCCTGTGCCGATGACGGCAACGCGCTTGTCTTTCAGACCGTCCAGCCCACCATCCGAATCGCCGCCCGTATAGCCATAATCCCAGCGGCTGGTGTGAAATGTGTGGCCTTTGAAACTGTTAATGCCGGAAATCGCCGGCAGCTTTGGTCGGTTCAAAGGCCCGTTTGAATGCACGACGAAACGCGCTCTGATTGCATCGCCGCGGTCGGTTCTCACCAACCAGCGCTGGCTGTCTTCGTCCCAGTCCGTGCCAACAACTTCCGTCTGCATGAGGGCATTGGCATATAGCTCATAGTTTTGTGCAATCACATGGCAATAATTGAGCGTCTCGGCAGCATTGGTATATTTGTGTTGCGGGGTAAATTTGGTTTTTTCCAGCAGCGGAAAATACACATAAGATTCGATGTCGCATGATGCGCCGGGATAGCGGTTCCAATACCAAGTGCCGCCAAAATCGCCGCCTTTTTCGATAATTCGGAAATCGTGAATACCCGCCTCGCGCAGGCGCGCCGCCGCCAGCATGCCGCCAAAACCGCCGCCGATAATCACCACGTCAATCGCATCATCAATCGGCCCGCGCTGAAGCGCTGTCTCAATATATGGGTCATCCACAAAATACGCGAAATCCCCCACAACCTCGCGATACTGGTCATTGCCGTCAGCGCGCACGCGCTTGTCGCGCTCGGCCTTATATTTTTGGCGCAGAGCGTCCGGGTCGAAGCCGATCTCATTTTCATGTGCAGACATTTTGGGCCTTATTTTCCTATTCTATGCAGCCGCGGTATCGACCGCAGGAAAACGCACAAACTGGTTGACCAGCAAGCGCGCAAAAGCCGTCGGCTCCGGCCGTTCGCCCGTTAGCGCACCTTGGTCGCGCAAGGCTTCTTCAAGTCGGTTGACAATAAAATCCACCGACAAATCATCCGTGCCCGAAGCCCATAAATCCCGCTCGGCAGCGTCTTTGAAACAATAGGCCTTCCACGAGATCGAATAGCGAATTTGTGACCAGTCATAATCGCCCAGCACGGTGTCGCCGTCGCGTAATTGCCAGGCATTATCGCCCAGAAAATGCAGCCGAGCCGATTTTTCAATCGGCGGCAGTTCGGGCATTTTTTGGCTAACCCGCTCGACGCCGTGAAACACCTTATCGGTATCAATAATAATGGCCGAATTATGCGCCGCCGGGATCGCCTCGCGCGGCCCGTTTGGCCCCTTGGGGTAAAATGTGAAGGCACCCCCTTGCGCCGTACCGAACCACGACACGCATGTGGCGATCGGAATACGCCAAGCATCAAACAGTCCCGAATGCAGCATCACCACCAACAACCATTGCGGCAGCACTTTGCGGTTGGCACCGCGAAATTCCGGCACATCCGTATGCACGGCGAGTTCCTGACCGGGGATCAGCAAATTGGCATACACAATGGCGGGAACAATTTCGCTGCGCCCCGAAACCTTGCGCGCAAAATCTTGCAGATCGCTATGCTGCATGAACGGCTCAATGCCAGGCGCGCGCACCTCGTCGCCATAGGCATAGGTTTCGCGGAAATAATTTGTCCGGTGCGAGGCGGTGCGGGTGTCGTCGGCATTGCCGGTGCCCTCAATGCCATGCGCGATATAATTGAAGGCAGCATCGAAACGCTGCGGCAATTTCTCGCCCAGCCCGTCGCTCGAGGCTTCATCGGCATAAGTACCGAAACTTTGCAAACTTTCGGCAATCCGCATCATCGCGCTGGCATCATCGGCGCCCAAAAACGGCTGCATATGGTTGTAAATCGCATCCATGTCAAACCCCCACATAAATCAGTCTAGAATACTACCACCCGCAATATTTTCAGCAAGGGGCAGAACACAGGCAACGAAAATCCGCCCAATATAGGCGGCGTTATTTTGTTGCGGATTTATCGCTTTGCTTGGTCGCCGGAAGCCTATAGAAGCCTATATAGAAACCAGTCCGCAACCTCCGTTTAAGTGGCCCCGCATGCTGCGTAATATCGCAATCATCGCCCATGTTGACCATGGCAAGACGACGCTCATCGACGCGATCATGAAGCAAACCGGCCTGTTCCGTGACAACCAGCACGTCGAAGAACGGCTGATGGATTCCGGCGACCTTGAAAAAGAGCGCGGCATTACAATTCTTGCCAAGCCAACTTCCGTCATGTGGAACGACACGCGCATTAATATTATCGACACGCCGGGTCATGCCGATTTTGGCGGCGAGGTCGAGCGCGTGCTGGGCATGGCCGATGGCGTCATTTTGCTGACCGATGCCGCCGAAGGCCCGATGCCGCAAACCAAATTTGTGCTGGGCAAAGCGCTGAAACAGGGTTTGTGCCCGATCGTGGTGATCAATAAGGTCGACCGCCCCGATGGACGCCCCGATGCGGTGGTCGATGAAGTGTTTGACCTGTTTGTTTCGCTCGATGCCAGCGACGCTCAGCTTGATTTTCCCATACTCTACGCCTCAGGCCGCGACGGCTGGTGCGTGCGCGAGCTTGACCAGGCACGCGAAAATCTGCACCCGCTACTCGACACCGTACTGGCGCATGTGCCCGCGCCGGAAGTTGCACCCGACAAGCCTTTTGCGATGCTGGCAACGCTGCTCGATAGCGACCCTTATATTGGTCGTTGCCTGACCGGGCGCGTGCTGCAAGGCACGGCAAAAGTCAACGCGCCGGTCAAGGCAATCAATCTCGAAGGCGCGCAAATCGAAACCGGGCGGCTGACAAAACTCCTGCGTTTTGAGGGCACTGAGCGCGTCGCCGTTGATGCGGTTCACGCCGGCGATTTAATCTGCATTGCCGGACTGACCAAAGCATCCGTCGCCGACACGATATGCGACCCGCAAGTCGATACAGCATTGGCCTCGACGCCGGTCGACCCGCCGACCATGTCGGTCACGATTACAGTGAATGACAGCCCGTTTGCCGGCAAAGAAGGCAAAAAAGTCACCTCGACCGTCATCCGCGAGCGTCTGCTGGCCGAGGCCGAAACCAATGTCGCCATCACTTTTGCCGAAAGCGCCAATAAAGACGCCTTTGAAATTGGCGGACGCGGTGAATTGCAGCTTGGCGTGCTTATCGAAACCATGCGGCGCGAAGGCTTTGAAATGACCGTGTCGCGCCCGCGCGTGCTGATCCGCATGGAAAACGGCACACGGCTGGAGCCGATCGAAGAGGTTACGATTGATGTGGATGAAGAATATGCCAGTTCGGTGGTCGATGCGCTGAACAAACGCAAAGCCGTGATGCAAGATATGCGCGCCGCAGGTGCGGGCAAAACGCGGCTGGTTTTTCACGCGCCCTCGCGCGGGCTTATCGGTTATCCCAGCCGCTTTCTCACCGACACACGCGGCACGGGCGTGTTGAACCGGGTTTTTCACAGCTATGGCCCATATTGCGGCGATGTTCCGGGTCGGCGCAATGGCGCGCTCATCGCGTCAGAAACCGGCACCGCCGTTGCTTATGCGATCTTCAACCTGCAAGACCGCGGGGTCATGTTCATCGACCCGCAAATGCCGGTTTATCAGGGCATGATTGTCGGCGAGCACAGTCGCGACAATGATCTCGAAATCAATGTGCTCAAGGGTAAAAAACTGACCAATGTGCGCGCTTCGGGGGCTGATGAAGCGGTGACGCTGGTGCCGCCCAGGCGCATGTCGCTGGAAGATATAATGGCCTATATCGATAGCGACGAATTGCTGGAAGTCACGCCGCAAAGTCTGCGTTTGCGAAAGAAATATCTGCTGGAGCACGAGCGTAAAAAATTCCGCCGCCAGCTTGAAGAGGAAGCCGCGCAATTTTAACGACACACGCCGCCACTTCTCAAATATAACCATTCGTGCCTAGAATAAGAACAACAGAAAAGGGGGGTACAAAAATGCAACGCAGGGAATTTATGTTGGGATCAAGCGCGCTGGCGCTGACGGCGCTGTCGCGCGTGCCCGCGCAGGCGGCAACGGATGAGTTCGTTAAATATGACGGCATGGGCCAAGCCGAACTGGTGCGCTCAGGCCAAGTCAGTGCGTTGGAATTGGTCGAGGCTGCGATTGCGCGTATCGAGAAAATAAACCCGATCCTCAATGCCGTAGTGCACAAAATTTATGACGAAGGCCGCGCCACTGCCAAAGGCCCACTGCCGGACGGCCCGTTCAAAGGCGTACCCTATCTCATCAAAGATTTGTCGGAACTCAAGGGCGCGCCGCTGACTTATGGCTCGAGACTTTTTGAACACCTATCGCCGACTCGGACAATGGCAGTGTCGAGCGCGCAAAGCAGGCCGGTCTTGTAATTATCGGCAAAACCAATACGCCGGAGTTTGGCTTTATTTCCACAACGGAGTCGCAATTACTGGGCGCGGCGCGCAACCCCTATAACCCTGCCTATCACACGGGCGGAAGTTCGGGCGGGGCGGGCGCGGCGGTCGCGGCGGGGCTCGTGCCCTTTGCCCAAGCCTCCGATGGTGGCGGCTCGATCCGCATTCCGGCCTCAGTGAACGGCTTGGTTGGTCTGAAGCCCAGCCGCGGGCGTCTTTATACGCGCGAACCCGCGCAGTTTGAGCTTGATATTTCTGTGCGCTTGGCGGTTACGCGCTCGGTGCGCGACACCGCACAAATTCTCAACGCGGCCGAAATGAAGGGTGCCACGGCGACCCTGCCGCCAACAGGCTTTATCGCGGGCCCATCGCAAAAACGCCTGAAAATTGCCTTTAGCACGCGCAGTTTAACCGGCACTGACGCCGAGCCCGATGTGCGCCGCGCCACCCGCCGCGCCGCCGCGCTATGTGCCGATCTGGGCCATAATGTCGACGAGATCAACGACACGATTATCGGGCCGGAATTTCTGGAAAACTTCCTGACCATCTGGGCGGCGGGGGCGCATGGCATGGTCAGCAATGCCCGCCTGATCGGGCTGACGCAAGGTCGCTGGGTTAACCGCGAGACGGTCTTCGAACCTTGGACATTGGGTCTGGCTGACATGTTTGAGCGCCGCCGCGAAAAAGACCCCGACATATTGCAAAAAGCCATTGCCTATGGCGACGAGGTTGCCGCTGCCTATGCTGCATTTTTTGAAGATTACGATGTTTTGCTCACACCCGTCTTGCGGCGCGCGCCGCTGCTGATCGGCGAACAAGACAGCGGCAAATCTTTCGACGCGCTTTATGACGGCGTTTTGGATTATGTGCCCTACACGCCGCAATATAATGTTGCGGGCAATCCGGCCATCAGCCTGCCGCTCTATATGAGTTCAAAAGGCTTGCCGATTGGCAGCCAGTTTGCCGCGCGCTTTGGCGGCGAGGCCACCTTGCTGCATTTGGCTTATGAATTGGAAAAAGCGTTGCCTTGGGCCGATCGCTGGCCGGAGGTGTCAGCCCTGCGGCTGTCGTGACTTCAGTCCATATTGATATCGCGGAAACCTTCCGATGACACCTGGTTGAGCGTTTTTGTATAACGCGGTGCCCCGCCCCAATAGGCGATATATCGCGGCGCGGCATCGGCGGCTTGCACATTGGCGTTAAAGCCCGTGAACCAGCTTTTTACCTTGCTGAAGGGCATGGCTTCCTGCAAGGCGATGACCTCTTGTGTCCACGCGGCTTCAGCATTTTCACCCGCCTCAAGCCGCGACACGCCGGCCGACCGCGCATGCTCCAGCAAATCGCCGATCCAATCGACGCACACTTCGATGGCGCGCGGATAATTGGTCGATCCGGAAACGCTTTGCGGGCCCGCCACCATCAGCATGTTTGGAAAGCCGTGAACCATAACGCCTAGATAAGTCGTCGGGCTGCCCTGCCATTTTTTCTTGAGCGGCTGCGCGTCAACGCCGCGAATGTCAATCTGATCAAACGCGCCCGTCATGGCGTCAAATCCGGTGGCATAAACAAGCACGTCAAATTCGAAACTTTCTGCGCTCGTCTGCAATCCGGTTTTGGTGACGCGCTCAATGGGTGTGTCCAGCAAGCTGACGAGGCGCACATTGTCTTGATTATAAGCCTCGAAATAGCCCGTCTCCATGGGCATGCGCCGCATGCCGAAGCCGTGATCGCGGGGGATGAGTTTTTCGGCAACCGCCGGGTCATTCACCCGCGCGCGAATGCGCTCGGCCACATAATCCGACAGATCGCGATTGGCTTGCGGCTCCAAAAATGTCTCGCGGAAATTTGCCAGAAGCAGGGCAAAACCCGGCGCGTCATAAAGCTGATCCCACAGCTTGCGTCGCTCATCCGTGCTCACGCTGTCATAGGCGCGCCGGTCAGGCAAATGGTCAAACCCGCCATTGCTTTTGGCGCACACGGCAAAAATCTCTTCATAGCGCTGCCGGATATCCTTCATTTCCGCTTCGGTTATGGGACGGTTATTGAGCGGTACGCTCCAATTCGGGCGGCGCTGAAAAACCGTCAGCGCACCAACCTTGTCGGCAATGTCGGCAATAATCTGGATCCCGCTCGCGCCTGTGCCGATCACGCCGACGCGCTTGCCGGTCAGATCCAGCGGTTCGTGCGGCCAGTGATAGCTGTGAAAACTGGGGCCTTCAAAATCATCCATGCCCTCATAGGCCGGCATGGTGGGCACGCCCAAAGCACCTGTGCAGGTGATCACGAAGCGGCTGGTAAGCTGGTCGCCGCCGTGCAGGGTCACCGTCCACAGCCGCGCCGCCTCGTCCCAAACCATTTTTGCGACCGCTGCATTGAGGCGAATATGCTTGTGCAGGTCAAACTTGTCGGCAACGAAATTCAGATATTTCAGATTTTCAGGCTGCGGTGAAAACAGCTCTTTCCAGTGCCACGCATCCAGCAGGTCACGCGAAAACTTAAAGCCATAAGTGTAGCTTTCGCTGTCGAAACGGCACCCCGGATAACGATTATTATACCACGTGCCGCCCAGTCCGCCGCCAGCCTCCAGCACCAGAGCTTTCAGCCCCATATCCTGCAATTTCTTGATCTGGCAAATGCCCGCTACACCGGCACCGATCACCAGAACTTCGTAATCCGTCTGCACGCCGTTTCCTTCCCTCAGACCTATTGGCGCAAGTTTGCCACAGCGTTTGGGCATAATGCAATGCAGGCCGGCACAATCCGCCTCAGGGCTGAATAATCGCCGCAATGACGGGGCGGCTGCGATAGCTGTCATCCCAGCGCGTTAAATGCGGATATGGCGCGATCAGGTTTTCGCCGGTAAAGCGCATAAAATTAAGAAACGCTTGCAGCGTGCAATCGGCCGGGCTGGGGGCGTCGCCGCACACAAAGTCGCGGCCGTCGGCCAAAACATCATTCAGAAAAGTGAAGGCGGGCAGCATCCGCTCATGCAGCGCTTCGGCGCGTTCAGGGTCGGGCGGCAGGCCGATGGGTGAATTATAAACATGCACCCAAACGCCAAGATATTCGGCCAAGCGCACATCGCAAATGCGTTCCATGTCGCGCTGTTGCGCGCGCTGCGTCAAATCTTTGCTGAACAGGGGTTTGTCGGCAAACGCATCTTCGAGATAATCGATAATGGCGCGCGACTCGCGAATATAAACGCCGTCCGCCAACTCCAGAACCGGCAGCGCCCCGAACGGGTTGCGCGCCAAATGTTCGGGCGTTTTATGCAAACCCTTATGCGTGTTGATGACAATATGCTCAATGCCGAAGGACACGCCCATAGCCTCGCGCTCAGCCATATACAACATGACTTTCACCGGATTAGGCGCCAGCGGCACCATATAAAGTTTCACGATTTTCTTCCCCCCACCTTTTAAGCAACCCCCTGCCTGGCATATAGCATGATAGGCAATGCTTTGCGCGCGCGCTACAAGCACATAGCGCGGGGGCCGCGCTGGTTTTCATTTTCGGTTTTCATTTTCGTTTGCCAATATCGTTTGCCAATGTCGTTTGCCAATGTCGTTGAAAAACAAAAAGCGACGCGCTTAGATAATGCTGCACATGTCGTCGGCATGTTGGATTTTACGAGGAGCTTAGTCATGTCTTACCCGCACCCCGAATATTTGATCAGCGCCGAAGAGCTTGCCGCGCAGTTGGATGACCCGGGCTTGCGGGTTTTTGACACCTCCGTCTTGCTGCATCACAGCGATGGCGTTTATCGGTCTGAGCCGGGGCGCGCGCATTACCTGAAAGAGCATATTGCGGGGGCGGGCTTTATCAATCTGAGCGAGGATTGGTCAGACACAAACTCCGCGCTGAGCAACACGCTGCCGGAAATTGATGCACTGTGTCGAGCGATCGGCGCCGATGGCATCGGCAATGACAATCCGGTGGTTTTATATTCATCCAGTCATCTCATGTGGGCAACGCGCGCATGGTGGTTGTTGCGCTATGCGGGGCACGACAATGTGCGCGTGCTGAATGGCAATTTGAGCGCCTGGCGCGCGGCAGGGCTGCCCACGCAAAGCGGTGAAGAAACCTATCCGGCGACAAGTTTTAAGGCCGCGCCGCGTCCCGAATTATTTGTCAGCACGCAAGAGGTCGTCGACGGCATGAACGCGGCGACATGCACGATTAATGCGCTGCCCGCGGCCATATATGAAGGATCGGGGGATTTTTATTATGGCCGTCCGGGGCATATACCCGGCTCGCGCTCGCTTCCTTTTGCGGATCTTTTGCGCGACGAGTTCTTTCTCCCCGCTGAAGAACTGCAAGAGCTTTTGACCGCGCAAGGCATGTTGGACACGCCCCGCACAATGATTTATTGCGGCGGCGGCATTGCCGCTACGCTGGATGGCTTTGCGTGCATGTTGCTCGGCCAGCACAATGTCGGGGTCTATGACGGATCGATGTCCGAATGGGCTTCAGACCCCGCGCGCCCGTTGAAAATTGGCACCGAGCCGTAATCTCAATTTTTACGGTTTCAGCCCAGCTAAAGCCCAAGCACAAATTTCGACATAATGCCGCGCTGCACTTCCGACGTGCCGCCATAAATGGTGGACGCACGCCCCGACAGCATGGAACGCATGGCTTCGGGGCCGCGCGCGCGAATGTTTGGCTCGTTGCCGCTTTCGCCTTCGCCAAAGCCATAACCCACCCGCGGCAAGCTCGAGTCGCCCAGTATATCGATGCTGAGATCGGCTAGGTCTTGCTGCAAATCCGTGCCCAATAATTTGAGCGGCAGTGGCAATATCATGCTTTCGCCCGAACCTTCCGCGGCGGTTAGCGCGCGCGACTCCAGCATTTCCAGTGCTTCAAGGCGCACACCCAGTTCGGCATATCGCCGCGCAACGGTGTTTTGGTCATAGCTTTCCCCTGCCGTCTCCGACAAGTGATCGTGCATCATTTTAACGCTGTTCAAACCTGACCGGATGATATCCGTGCCAGCAATGCCGATGCGTTCGTTCATCAGCAGAAACTTGGCATAAGTCCAACCCTTGTTTTCCTCGCCGACCAAATTCGACACGGGCACGCGCACATCTGTGAAATAAACTTCGTTGAGGTGATGCTCGCCATCGATTGAATAAATCGGCTTCACCTCGATGCCCGGGGTTTTCATGTCGATCAAGAGGAAGGAAATACCTTCTTGAGCCTTACCGTCAAACGACGTACGCACGAGGCAGAAAATCCAATCGGCCCAATGCGCTTGCGTTGTCCAGATTTTTTGACCATTGACGATATAATCTTCGCCATCGCGTTCTGCTTTGGTTTTGAGCGATGCGAGATCGGAGCCTGAGCCCGGCTCGGAATAGCCCTGACACCACAATTCGGAGCCATCCAAAATCGCCGGCAAAAACCGGTCTTTTTGTTCCTGCGTGCCGAAGGTGTAGATCACCGGCCCAACCATGGTGTGGCCGAATGGCGACTGTGTCGGAGCCCCGGCGCGACCACATTCTTGTGCAAAAATTTGGCGCTGGGCATCGGTCCAGCCCGTGCCGCCATATTCCACCGGCCAGGAAGAGGCGCTCCACCCCTTCTCATTGAGGGTTTGCTGCCACCAAACCGTGTCATCGCGCGACTGGGTGAACAGATTTTTGCCCTTTTGCGGGGCTCCTTCGGGCAGCACATCGGCCAGCCAAGCACGCAATTCAGACCTGAAATCCAACTCTTCGGGCGACAATGCGAGATCCATAATACTTCTCCAAAGCAAATTGACTTTCAACAAAATACCCGCTCATCCCCCCAATGCCAAGCAACAAGGCGCGTGTGCGGCGGCTGAAATTGTCGCAGCAGAAAAAACAATCTCATTTATGATTTTTGTTCGCGCGCGCCCTTTTTGCGTGCAGGTGTAATAGGTTTAGCGTGCAGTTGCAGTGTAATTTTGAAACGGAGACCGTAAATGTCCTATGAAAAGCCCGGCCTTGCCAGCAAACACTTTGATGATCTTTTCAACAGCCTGCCCTCCATGGAAGGCAAAACCGTTGCCATCTCCGGCACTACGTCGGGAACCGGTTTCGTCGCGGCAAATGCCTGCGGCAAGCTTGGCGCGAAAGTCTTGTTGCTGAACCGACCCTCCGATCGCGCAAAGGCGGCTTTGGAAAAACTGAAGGCGAACAACTCAAACGGATCTTTCACCCAAATTGATTGCGATTTGCAGAGTTTCGCGTCTGTCAAGAAAGCCGCTAAGAAATTGCACACACAGTGCCCCGATGGGTTGGACGTGCTTTGCAATAATGCCGGTGTTATGGCGCTCGAAGATTACGCGACCGAAGACGGGTTCGATGTGCAAATGCAAACCAATCACCTGTCGCATTTTCTGTTGACCAAGCTGTGTTTTGACCTGCTGGAAAAAGCCGGCGATGCGCGCGGCGAAGCGCGCATTGTTAACCATTCAAGCATCGCCCGCCAGCAAGTGAAAAAACTGGAGGCGGCGTATCTGGGAAAAAACGGCGGCAATCTCGGCGGCAACGGCGCCAGCATGCTTTTCGGCGGGGCGCGATGGGTGCGCTACGGCCAGACAAAACTGGCAAATGCAGCCTTTACAGCCAGCCTGCACGAAAAACTGACCGCCAAGGGCTCTAAGGTGAAGGCTCTGGTGGCCCATCCGGGTCTGGCGGAAACTGATTTGCAGTCAACCACCGTTACCGATGGCGGTATGGGAAAGTGGTTTACCAAACAGCTGATGAAATTGGGCCAGTCCAGGGAAGACGGCGCGCTGGGCATTTTGACCTGCATCGCGCATCCGGACGCACAATCGGGGCAATTTTTCGGCCCCGGCATGGGCGGCATGTTTACAGCCCTCAAAGGCCCAGCCGTCGGATACCCGCTGGAAACCAGCTATGACAATCCGCAAACGCGCGAGCTTTTGTGGAGCCAAAGCTGCGCGGCTATCGGGGACGCGTTCGACATTTGAGGCGATTTGGGAGGGCTGCATAAATGTCAGGCCAAACGGCTTAAAACAAGAAAACCCCCGGCTGAAATGCCGGGGGGCGAAAAGGGGTTTTTATGCTTTCAGTCACCGACGCCATATCCGGACGACGCTCGACACGCGCTTATGCCGACACGCCCGTGCCGCTCGAAACCATCAAAGAAGTGCTCCAAATTGCGCGGCTCGCTCCGTCTAATTCCAACACCCAGCCTTGGCATATTGCGGTGGCATCAGGCGCGGCGCGACAAAAATTGCAAGCCGCAATTTTGGCGGAAATCGAAAGCGGCAAGGCCGCCAGCCCGCAATGGCCGGCCGGCGGTGTCGGGCTGGTCGGTGCCTATAAGGAGCGCCAATATGAATGTGCCTTTGCTTATTATGATGCGTTGGGCATACGCCGCGAAGACAAAATGGATCGGGGCTTGACCGTGTTGAAAAATTACGAGTTTTTCGGCGCACCGCATGTCGCTTTCGTGTCCATGCCGAAAACCATGAACCGCGCCAATGCGCTGGATCTGGGCATTTTCCTGCAATCGATCATGTTGTTATTTGCCGAGCGCGGCATTGGCTGTATCCCGCAGGGCGCGTTGGCGGCATTTCCTGATCCGGTGCGCGAAATATGCAGTATTCCCGACGATAACGGCATTGTTGTCGGCATGTCCTTCGGCTATCCCGACGACACGGCCGCCATTAATCGCTTGCAACAAAGCCGCCGCGACCTTGATGATCTGGCCGTGTTTGTTGACTGATCGCATTGCCGACAGCAAAAAACCCCGCCGGAAAACGGGGTTTTTTGGTTGCGGGGGTAGGATTTGAACCTACGACCTTCAGGTTATGAGCCTTAAAATTTACCAATGTTTTCATCACCATAATGACCCATGTTTGGGTAATGTTTGGGTTTACCCTCATTCCCAAATCGAATGTTTGGGTTGTGGAAGGGTAATCCGTCGCAATTAGACATGATGAGTTACGCGATTGCCAACAGCCCCCTGCCCATCTCCGTGTGCTTCGTATCCAATGACAAAAACATCGTAAGAAATTCTGGTTGGCACTTCGGAGGGCATGGTTAACTCGGTCATCTGACCAAGGAAAACTCTATCGTTTACCCAATTGTATTTTTCAGAGTCCGTCTCCATAAGAAGAGAGTGGACGAAATACATTTCGTCTCCGCTAACCAGAGACCCGTTTTCCATTTTAGGCACAACGACTTCATTTGGTACCGAACGCCCTGTTATGGTTGCTAGAAGGTTATGACCATTTTCCAATTTAAATGCATCTCGGATGTTCAAATTCATCGTCCCGGATGGTTGGATTTCTAGCCAATCTCCAGAGGGACCGAGTAACTCTCCAAGTACATTATTGTTCTTGGAGTCGATGAGCTCGCCAGATGGCACATTGAAAATCGATTTACCCTGATGCACCTGAAGAGGGATTTCAATGTCTACTTCAATCGTGAAGGCCGCATTCAATTTTAATTGGCTCATAGAACTAAACTCCAGTTTGATTTGAAAATCTGTGGTTTATTATTCAATTTCGATGGGGTCTAGATAATTGAAAGTCAGGCAAGTCGCCAAAGGCATCTTTCAGCTTGGCGCCCCAAAGCCGCGATAATTCCTGAAAATACTCATTGTCTTCAGCCAATCTTTGGCTGTGACCGGGCGTGAGACTGTCTCTTTCATAGATGCACAAATCCAGCGGCATGCCGACAGACACATTAGCTTTAATTGTTGAGTCAAAAGACACTACCAGTAATTTAACGGCTTCATTAAAGCTAAGGCATTCATCGAAAGCGCGTACCAGAATTGGTTTACCATATTTGGTTTCGCCAATTTGGAAAAATGGTTGGTCGTCGGAAACCTCAATAAAATTACCTTCGGGATAAATCAAATATAGGCTCATTTTACCGCCTTTAACCTGTCCCCCCAAAATCAGCGTGGCATCAAATTGTTTGGATGCTTCCTGCCCTCCATCTCTCATTTCTCCGATAACCTCGCGCAAGGTCTCGCCCAATAGGCGGGCGGCCTGAAACATAGATGTGACTTGCATGAGGCCCAACTTGGGGCCATCAGGTGCTTTGTCGCCCTCTTGTAAATGGCTTATGACTGCCTGGCTCGTCGCCAAATTCCCTGCGCTCAACAAGTATATTTGCAATTCTCCCTGAACTGACCATGTGTGAATTTTTGTATAGCGTGACACATTGTCAACACCAGCATTAGTGCGTGTATCGGCCATAAAAACTAGTCCCGAATTCAAACGCAGAGCGACGCAATATGACATCGAGGTTCCTTTTTATTGGATGGTTACTTTGGCAGACATTTTTTCTGCACCTTCACCAAAGCGCAAGCCTGCAACCGGTTGAATATCGCTATAGTCAAATCCGGAAGCCAGTCGAACATAATTGGCATTGGGCGACATGGCATTGGATATGTCAAAGCCAACCCAACCTAACTCGTTAACATAGGCTTCCGCCCAAGCATGGCTAAAA
>CAJXCG010000010.1 GCA_913051715.1 uncultured Rhodobiaceae bacterium | reverse complement strand
GGGTAGGTGTGCAGCACATCCCATGTCGGCATTTTTTCGGTGTGGCGGCGGCGATTGTCTTTCCACACTCCCTCATAGAGGCAGTTGTGGAAATAGAAATATTCCATGTTTTTGAACTCAGTGCGCGCGGCGGAAAACAGCTCCTCGCACAGGCGAATATGGCTGTCCATCGAGCCGCCAATGTCGAAAAACACCAGCACCTTCACCTTGTTGCGGCGCTCGGCAATCAGCTTGATGTCGAGATAGCCGGCGTTCGCCGTGGATTTGATGGTGTCGTCAAGGTCGAGCACATCGGCCTCGCCATCGCGGGCAAATTTACGCAAGCGGCGCAACGCCACCTTGATGTTGCGCGTGCCGAGTTCAACACTGTCGTCGAGGTTTTTATAGTCGCGCTTGTCCCAGACTTTGACGGCCTTGAAGTTTTTGTTTTTATCCTGGCCGATGCGTACGCCTTCGGGGTTGTAGCCGTCGGCGCCGAAGGGCGAGGTGCCGCCCGTGCCGATCCATTTATTGCCACCCTCGTGGCGTTCGTCTTGTTCTTCGAGGCGCTTTTTCAGCTCCTCCATAATTTTTTCCCAGCCGCCCAGCGCTTCGATCTCGGCCTTTTCTTCTTCCGTGAGGAATTTTTCCGTCAGCGATTTCAACCAGTCTTCGGGAATTTCGGCAATCTCGCCTTCGCCCAGGCTTTCCAACCCCTTGAACACTTCACCGAACACGCGGTCGAACTTGTCGAGATTGCGTTCGTCTTTCACCAGCGCAGCGCGCGAGAGGTAGTAGAAGTCTTCCACCTCATGCTCGATGACCTCGGCGTCCAGCGCCTCCAGAAGCGACAAATATTCGCGTAAAGACACCGGCACGGAATGGCGTTTCAGCTCATGAAAGAAATTGACGAACATATTAGCTTAACCTCGGCTAATTGCGCTCGCGGCGGGCGAGAAACGCCAGACGCTCAAACAAGTGTACATCCTGCTCGTTTTTGATCAAGGCACCGTGTAGCGGCGGAATGAGCTTGCCGGCGTCGTTCTCGCGCAAGGTCTCGGGGTCGATGTCCTCGTTCATCAACAGCTTCAGCCAGTCGAGCAGTTCGGAGGTGGAGGGCTTTTTCTTCAGCCCGGGCACGTCGCGCACTTCATAGAAAGAGCCGAGTGCGTTTTTCACCAGCCGTTCTTTGATGTCGGGGTAATGCACATTGACAATCTGCTGCATGGTGTCGGCATCGGGAAAGGCGATGTAGTGGAAGAAACAGCGGCGCAAAAACGCATCGGGCAGTTCTTTTTCATTGTTCGAGGTGATGATCACCAGCGGCCGTTTGGTGGCCTTGATGGTTTCGCCCGTCTCGTAAACGAAAAACTCCATGCGGTCGAGTTCTTGCAGCAGGTCATTGGGAAATTCGATATCGGCCTTGTCGATCTCATCGATCAAGAGCACCACACGCTCGTCTTGCTCAAAGGCTTCCCACAGCTTGCCTTTATTGATGTAGTTTTTCACATCCTTCACGCGCTCGTCCCCCAGCTGGCTGTCGCGCAGACGGGTGATGGCGTCATATTCATAAAGACCCTGCTGGGCTTTGGTGGTCGATTTGATATGCCAGGTGATGAGCTTCATGCCCAAAGCGGCCGAAACTTCTTCGGCGAGCACGGTTTTGCCGGTGCCCGGTTCGCCCTTAATGAGCAATGGCCGCTCGAGCGTGAGCGCGGCGTTAACGGCGACCCGCAAGTCTTCGGTCGCAATATATTTCTCGGTGCCTTCAAATTTCGTTGACATAGATCTTCCCACTAAATTTTTCGCGAGCGCCGACACGGGTCGAGGCCCTTTCTCGATATATGGGGGCAGAGCCTAAGGGCAAGCCAATTCTTGTGCAAGAGGGAATACTGACCGACCCGATGCGACATGTAAGGCGGCGGTGCGCGGCAAAATATAGGGTCTTGATTTTCGTTCCTTTACGTTTTAGTAAACCCCACCGTGATTAAGAATCTAAGGCAATAAAAGAGGCAGCCATGGCAACCCGACTTCCTAAGGGCTATAGCCCCAACGAAGACGAACCCTTTATGAACGCGCGTCAGCGTGAGTATTTCCGCCGCAAATTGCAGGATTGGAAAGACGATATCGTTAAAGGCACACGCGAGACTGTGAACGGTCTCAAAGCCGAAAGCAGCCAACATCCCGACGAAAGCGACCGCGCGGCAGCCGAATCGGAAAAAGCGCTGGAACTGCGCACCCGCGACCGCCACCGCAAACTGATCAATAAAATCGATTCCGCTCTGCGCCGCATTGACGATAAAACCTACGGCTATTGCGAAGATACCGGCGAGCCGATCAGCCTGAAGCGGCTGGAAGCACGCCCCATCGCCACGCTGGGGCTTGAGGCACAAGAACGCCACGAAAAGCGCGAGCGTGTCTATCGGGACGACTGATTCTCGCCGCCGGCTGTGCAATGACAGCCAAGCCGCCCGGTGGTTTATCCGCAAAATGGATAGAAACCACAAAAAATCAACCGCTTAGCATTTTCCAGATTTTTCTGGACAATGAGAACAAAAATAGAACATAATAACGTTATTGCCCCCCTTGGTTGGGCGTGAAATAACGGAGATCGGACATGTCTGAAAATGTGGTGACCCTGATGGAAAAAAGCGAAGATAAGAAAAAAGCCCTAGAAGCGGCGCTGTCGCAGATAGAAAAGAACTACGGCAAAGGCTCGGTGATGAAGCTGGGTGACCCGGAAAACATTGTCGAGATTGAAGCTGTTTCGACCGGCTCGCTGGGTCTTGATATCGCGCTGGGCATTGGCGGTTTGCCGCGCGGGCGTATTGTTGAAATTTACGGGCCGGAAAGCTCGGGGAAAACCACGCTGGCGCTGCACACCGTTGCCGAAGCGCAAAAAACCGGGGGCATTTGTGGGTTTATTGATGCCGAGCATGCGCTCGATCCGGCCTATGCCAATAAATTGGGCGTGCAGATTGAAGATTTGCTGATTTCCCAGCCCGACAATGGCGAACAAGCCCTTGAAATTGCCGATACGCTGGTGCGCTCGGGCGCCGTTGACGTTTTGGTTATCGACTCTGTCGCGGCGCTGACACCGCGCGCCGAACTGGAAGGCGATATGGGTGACAGTCTGCCGGGGCTGCAAGCGCGGTTGATGAGCCAAGCGTTGCGGAAGCTAACGGGCTCCATTTCGCGTTCGAATACGATGGTTATTTTCATCAACCAGATCCGTATGAAAATCGGGGTGATGTTTGGCAGCCCCGAAACCACGACGGGCGGTAATGCGCTGAAATTTTATTCCTCATGTCGTTTGGATATTCGCCGCATCGGAGCCATCAAAGACCGCGACGAGGTGATCGGTAACCAGACCCGCGTTAAAGTCGTCAAAAACAAAGTGGCCCCGCCGTTCCGCGTGATTGAATTTGATATTTTATATGGTGAAGGCATTTCCAAAACCGGCGAATTGATCGATTTGGGTGTCAAAGCCGGTGTCGTTGAAAAATCCGGTTCGTGGTACAGCTATGGCCCGCAACGCATCGGGCAGGGCAAAGAAAATGCGCGCAGTTTTTTGGCTGAAAATCCCGATGTCGCTGATGAGATTGAGGCGAAAATCCGCTCCGATGCCGGTCTGATCGATATCGAGGCACTGACGCAAGACGAAGCCAAGCTTGCCGAGGGCCAAGACGAGCCGCTGGCAGAACCGCCGGCAGAAGAAGCCGCTGGCGCCTGATTGGTGCTTGGTTTTTCTCAAAGCCCGGTGCGCTCGCGCCGGGCTTTTTTTGTGCTGCGCGTTATGGTGCTTGTCGCGGCCCGTCAAGGGCGGTACAACCCTTTAAGGTCGAAGTTTTGACCGAGGGGAGAAATTGTGTCTACGGGCATCGCCGATATCAGAAATAATTTTCTGGATTATTTTGAGCGTCATGAGCATCGACGCGTGGCCTCCAGCCCGCTGGTTCCGCTTAACGATCCGACACTTTTGTTCACCAATGCCGGCATGGTGCCGTTCAAAAACTATTTCACCGGCCACGAGCAGCCCGATATGGCACGTGCGGTGAGCGCGCAAAAATGTGTGCGCGCGGGCGGCAAACATAATGATCTCGACAATGTGGGTTACACGGCGCGTCACCACACATTTTTTGAAATGCTGGGCAATTTTTCTTTCGGCGATTATTTCAAGGAAGAAGCGATTTATTTTGCCTGGTCGTTTTTAACCCAAGAACTGGGGCTGCCGGCCGACAAGCTTCTGGCGACCGTCTATGCCGAAGATGACGAGGCTTTCGGGCTGTGGCAGAAAATCGCCGATCTGCCGGACGCGCGCATTATCCGCATCGCAACTTCCGATAATTTCTGGTCGATGGGTGATACGGGACCGTGCGGGCCGTGTTCGGAAATATTTTTCGACCATGGGCCCGACATTGCCGGCGGCCCGCCCGGCAGCCCGGATGAAGACGGTGACAGGTTCATCGAAATTTGGAACCTCGTCTTCATGCAGTTCGAGCAGCGCGAAGACGGCACACGTGTTGATTTGCCCAAACCGTCCATTGATACCGGCATGGGGCTTGAGCGCATCGGTGCGGTGCTGCAAGGGCGGCACGATAATTATGACACCGATTTGATGGCGCATTTGATTGAAGCGTCGTCCGATCATTCCGGACAGGCGGCGGACGGCACGCATCGCGTCAGCCACCGCGTCATTGCCGACCATTTGCGGGCGGCCTCTTTTCTCATCGCCGACGGCATTTTGCCGTCCAATGAGGGACGCGGTTATGTGTTGCGCCGCATTATGCGCCGCGCCATGCGCCACGCGCATATGCTGGGCACGAAAGACCCGCTTTTGTGGCAGTTGTTTCCTGAACTGAAAAGTCAGATGGCGGCGGCCTATCCCGAGCTTGAACGCGCCGGTGCGCTGATTGTCGAAACCCTGCGGCACGAAGAAACCCGCTTTCGTGACATGTTGGGCCGGGGGTTGGGATTGCTCGAAGACGAGATCGGCCGGATGCGCGGCCGCGAACTGGCGGGCGATGTTGCGTTTCGTCTCTACGATACTTACGGCTTTCCGCTCGACCTGACACAAGACGCGCTGCGCGAACGCGGGCTGACGGTTGACACGGCCGGATTTGATGCGGCTATGGAAAAACAACGCGCCGAGGCGCGCGCCAACTGGTCGGGTTCAGGCGAGGAAGCGACCGAAACCGTCTGGTTCGATTTACGCAACACCCATGGGGCGACCGAATTTGTCGGCTACACCGCCACGGAAGCCGAAGGCGTGGTTCAAGCCTTGCGCGCCGATGGCGAACTGGCCGACACGGCGGCGGCCGGCCAGCAGGTTGACCTCATCATTAATCAGACGCCGTTTTATGCTGAAAGCGGCGGTCAGGTCGGCGATACCGGCCTCGTGACCAATGATGCGGGGCTTGAAATCACCATTACGGATACGCGCAAAAAGCTGGGCGATCTGCATGTGTTGTCGGGCGAAATTACGGCCGGTACCTTGGAAATCGGCACGCCGGTCTATCAGCGTGTCGATGATGCCCGGCGCGACCATGTGCGGGCTCATCACAGTGCTACGCATTTGCTGCATGAGGCATTGCGCCGTGTGCTGGGCGCGCATGTGACGCAGAAAGGCTCGCTGGTCAGTGCCGAGCATTTGCGGTTTGATTTCAGCCATCCGAAACCTTTATCGGCGGAAGAGATTTTCGAGGTCGAAAGCCTCGTCAATGCGATGATCCGGCGCAATGAAGAAGTGTCCACGCGGCTGATGACACCCGATGAGGCAATCGAGGCCGGGGCGCTGGCATTGTTCGGCGAAAAATACGGTGATGAGGTGCGCGTGCTCGCCATGGGCGGCGATGGTGAAAGCGCGCGCGGCGGGCATTTCTCCGTCGAATTATGCGGCGGCACGCATGTGCAAAGGCTGGGTGATATCGGCATGTTTATCATCGGCCACGAAACCGCCATTGCCTCCGGTGTACGCCGCATTGAAGCGTTTACCGGGCGCGCGGCATTGCAATTTGTCGCGGCGCGCGACCGGATTTTGCAGGCCACGACCGATTTGTTGAAGGTCAGTGCTGACGACATTCCGGACCGCGTGGCGCGGCTTCTTGATGACCGTAAAAAACTCGACCGCGAGCTTGCCGAAGCAACCAAGAAGTTGGCTCTGGCAGGCGGCGGGGAGGCCGCGGGCGGCGATGATGGCGTGCGCGAATTGGCGGGCATCAAATTCATGTCACGCAAAATCGACGGCCTGCCAGCCAAGCAATTACGCGGGCTGGTCGATGAGGGCAAAAAACAGATCGGCAGCGGTGTCGTGGCCTTTGTCGGCATTGACGGAGCCAAGGCCGGCCTCGCCGTGGGCGTGACGGCGGATTTGACCGACCGTTTCGACGCGGTAGAGCTGGTGAAAGTCGGAGCTGATTTGTTGGGCGGCAGCGGTGGCGGCGGGCGCCCCGACATGGCACAAGCCGGTGGCAATGACACCAGCGCGGCCAGCGCTGCGCTGGAAGCGATTGCCGGAAAAATCTCCGCCTAAATCCCTATTGTGCCGACAGCGCGGCCTCCAGATTTTCATTCACCTTGTCGAGAAAACCCTCAGTGGAGAGCCAGTCCTGCTGTGCTCCAACCAGCAGCGCAAGGTCTTTGGTCATTGACCCGCGCTCGACCGTCGAGACACAAACTTTTTCAAGCGTCGCGGCGAAGTTTTTCAGCTTGTCATTGCCGTCAATTTCGGCGCGCTTTGAAAGTCCGCGCGTCCAGGCAAATATCGAGGCAATAGAATTTGTCGAGGTCTCTTCGCCGCGCTGATGCGCCCGATAGTGTCGGGTCACGGTGCCATGCGCGGCCTCGGCCTCAATGGTTTTGCCATCCGGCGTCAGCAGAACCGACGTCATTAGCCCCAGCGATCCAAAGCCTTGCGCGACCGTGTCCGACTGCACATCACCGTCATAATTTTTGCACGCCCAGACAAATTTGCCCGACCATTTCAGCGCGGCGGCAACCATGTCATCAATGAGGCGGTGCTCGTAATCAATGCCATGGGCGTCGAACTGCTCTTTAAACTCGGTATCGAAGACCTCTTGAAACAGGTCTTTGAAGCGCCCGTCATAGGCTTTCATGATGGTGTTTTTGGTCGACAGATAAAGCGGCCATTTCAAATCGAGTGCATAAAGCATGCAGGCGCGGGCAAAGTCACGAATACTTTCGTCGAGATTATACATGCTCATGGCAATGCCGCCGCCGGGGAAGTCGAAAACCTCGAAATCTTTGGTCTCGCTGCCGTCTTCGGCTTCCCAGCGCATGGTGAGTTTGCCCTTGCCGGGCACAACGAAGTCGGTGGCGCGATATTGGTCGCCAAAGGCATGACGCCCGATCACAATCGGGTCGGTCCAGCCGGGCACCAGCCGCGGCACGTTTGAGCAGATAATGGGCTGGCGAAACACCGTGCCGCCAAGAATGTTACGAATGGTGCCATTGGGCGAACGGTACATGCGCTTCAGGTTAAACTCTTCGACGCGCGCTTCGTCCGGCGTGATGGTCGCGCATTTGACGCCCACGCCAATATCGAGAATTGCGTTGGCCGCATCGACGGTTATCTGGTCTTCCGTCTCGTCGCGGCTTTCCATGCCGAGGTCGTAATATTTGAGGTCGATATCAAGATAAGGGTTGATCAGCTTGTCTTTGATCATCTGCCAGATGATACGCGTCATCTCGTCCCCGTCGAGTTCGACGATGGGATTTTCTACCTTGATTTTTGTCATGATGAGTGCCCTTTTTGCTTGCGCCCACGATACCATTTCCAGCCATTTGCTCAAAGCCTATCTTTGAATTATTGATGAACTATGAAAGAAAATATGTCCGAATTTCAATCCCCTGCAATCATTCTTGTCGGCGCCCAGCTCGGTGAGAATATTGGCACGGTTGCCCGCGCCATGTTGAATTTTGGGCTGACGGATTTGCGCCTTGTGCGCCCGCGCCCCGACTGGCAGATCGCGCGTGCGCGCAAAGCTGCTGCCGGTGCCGAAAGCCTCATCGACAATCGGGCCATGTTTGACACGGTCGCCGCGGCTACCGCGGATTTGGGTTTTGTGGTCGCCACCACGGCGCGGCTGCGTGATATGGTCAAACCCGTGATGACACCGTCGCATTTGGGGGAGCAAATGCGCGTGCAAACGGCCGAGACCGGCACCAAAAGCGGCGTTTTATTCGGCCCCGAACGCACCGGGCTCGACAATGAAGATATTTCGCTTGCCGATGCGATTTGCCGCGTGCCGCTCAATCCTGATTTTTCATCGCTCAACCTGGCACAAGCAGTGTTGCTGATTGGCTATGAATGGTTCCAAGCCGCCGATAGCACGCCCTCGCAGCAGCTTCCAGTGCCCGATACGCGCCCGGCCACGCGCGCCGAACTGCACGCCATGTTTACCCATTTTGAAGCCGCGCTGGACGCGGCCGGTTTTCTCGCGCCACCGGAAAAAAAGCCCGCCATGGCGCGAAACCTTCGCAATATGTTCCACCGCGCCAGCTTGACCGAGCAGGATGTACGCACGTTTCGCGGCGTTATAAACGCGCTCTTGCGCTGGCCGCGCGGGGGTGACGACAAGCTGATTAAACCGCGCGTTGCTGCCATTTCCAAGGGTGCCCCCGATCCCGGCACAGGCGGTGCGAATGACCTTGGCGATGACGCAGATTGAGGCGCAAATACCCTTTGACAACACTCCGATTGTGCTTATATTGCGCCAATCCGCGAGGCACGTACTCGCTTTTTGTTTGCACGAAGATTTGAGGATCGCGCCGCATGAGCAAGCGCATATCGACGAAATATAAAATTGACCGCCGGATCGGGGAAAATATTTGGGGTCGCCCGAAAAGCCCTGTTAATCGCCGCGATTACGGCCCCGGCCAGCATGGGCAGCGCCGCCGTGGCAAATTGTCTGATTTCGGTTTGCAGTTGCGCGCCAAGCAAAAGCTCAAAGGCCATTACGGTAATATTACCGAGAAGCAGTTTCGCGGCATTTATGCCGAAGCCGTGCGCGTGAAAGGCGATACCAGCGAAAATCTGGTCGGTCTGCTGGAATCGCGCCTGGATGCGGTGGTCTATCGCGCCAAATTTGTTACCACGGTATTCGCGGCGCGCCAGTTTGTGAACCACGGCCATGTCATGGTCAATGGGCGCCGGTGCAACATTCCCAGCCGCCGCCTCAAGGTTGGCGATGTGGTGGAAATTCGCGAAAAGTCACGCACGCTCAACATTGTTTTGGAGGCCATCCAAAACGCCGAGCGCGACGTGCCGGAATATATTGATGTTGATCACAACAAGCTGACCGCGCGGCTGACATCTGTGCCGCAACTGGCTGATGTGCCGTATCCGGTTCAGATGGAACCGAATCTTGTGGTCGAATTTTACTCGCGCAATTAGATTTTCGACTTAGTCGAGTTCGATGCCCTGTTCGGCCAGAAACGGGCGCAATTCGCCTTCTTCAAACATTTCACGAATAATATCGCAGCCGCCAACAAATGCGCCCTTGACGTATAGCTGGGGAATGGTCGGCCAGTTTGAGAAGGTTTTAATGCCGTCGCGCAAACCATCATCTTCCAGCACGTTCACACCTTTGAACGGCGCACCGATATGCGACAAAATCTGAACCACTTGCCCAGAAAACCCGCATTGGGGAAAAACCGGCGTGCCCTTCATGAACAGAACAATCTCGGCACTGTCGATTTCAGCTTTTATAATATTGTCAATATCGCTCATAGCGGCCTCCTTCAGGCGTCGTCGGGAACAGATGTTTGCAGCGCCAAAGCGTGCAGCGTGTCGCCCATACCGCCGCCGAGTGCATCATAAACCATTTGATGCTGTTGCACGCGCGTTTTGCCGGCAAAGGCTTTCGAGACAACATGCGCGGCGTAATGGTCACCATCGCCGCGCAAGTCGGTAATGTCGACTTTTGCATCGGGCAATGCCGTTTTGATCATTTGTTCCAACTGGCCGGCAGTCATCGGCATGGGGTTTTCCTTCCATCAAAAGCCCATAAGTTTCGGGAACCAGTTTTCATGGGCTTTTGCGATCTCATCTAATGATATGGTCATGGCATCGGTAATTGTCAATTCCGCGCCGCCGGTCAGGCCAATTTGCGCGATGTGAACATGCGCCTCCGCAGCGGCTTTTTCGAAGGCAGCCCGAGCGTCCGGCGCAATGGCGACAAGATAACGACCCTGATCTTCGCCGAACCAAAAGCCGTGATCGCCCGATATTTCCACCGCGCAGCCGATTTTTTGCGGCAAACACATTTCGGCCAGCGCACATAACAGGCCGCCATCTGAAACATCATGCGCGCAAGAAATGTGACCCGCGCCAATTTGCGCCCGCACAAAATCGCCATGCGCGCGTTCACGCTCAAGATCGACCGGCGGCGGTGCGGCGGGCGTGTCGATAGCCAGCACATCGCGCGCATAGAGCGAGCATCCCAAAGCCCCATGCGTTTCACCGATGACGTAAACCGACATTCCGGCATTTGCGAAAGCGCTGCCGACAGCTTTGGTCAAATCATCCAGCACGCCCACGCCGCCAATCGCCGGTGTCGGCATGATGCCGCGCCCATTGGTTTCATTGTAAAGCGAGACGTTGCCCGAAACGACGGGAAAATCGAGGGCACGACACGCCGCGCCCATGCCGTCGAGACAGCCGACAAACTGTCCCATAATCTCAGGCCGCTCCGGATTGCCGAAATTCAGGCAATTGGTAATGGCGAGCGGGGTGGCGCCCGTCGCGCTAATATTGCGATAGGCTTCGGCCACGGCCTGCTGACCGCCCATTACCGGGTCGGCCAAACAATAGCGCGGGGTCACATCTGTGGTCAGCGCCAGGGCTTTATTGGTACCGTGAACGCGCACCAATGCCGCGTCCCCGCCGGGGCCGACAAGCGTGTCGCCCATTACCATCGAATCATATTGTTCCCATATCCAGCGCCGCGACGCCATCTCAGAACCGCCCATCAGCCGCAACAGGCTTTCGCCCAAATCAAGCGGGTGTGTCAGGGCTTGGGCGTCAAGCGCGGGCAGGGCCGGCGTTGCGGTGTGGGGGCGGTCATATTCGGGCGCACCGTCAGCAAGAGGTTTGAGCGGCATGTCGGCAATTATCTCGCCCTCATGCACCACTACCATGCGATTGGTGTCGGTCAACTCACCGACGACAGCAAAATCCAGCCCCCAGCGATGAAAGATTTCCGCCGCTTCGTCTTCGCGGCCCGGTTGCAAAACCATTAACATGCGCTCTTGGCTTTCCGACAACAGCATTTCATAGCCGCTCATATGCGTTTCGCGGCACGGCACCTTGTCGAGGTCCAGGCGAATACCGACATTGCCCTTATCCGCCATTTCGACCGAAGACGAGGTGAGCCCCGCCGCGCCCATATCTTGAATACCGATAATCGCGTCCGAACTCATTAATTCCTGACACGCTTCCAAAAGCAGTTTTTCGGTGAACGGGTCGCCCACCTGAACCGTCGGCCGTTTTTCGTCTGACGCATCGTCAAATTCAGCTGAGGCCATGGTTGCGCCGTGAATACCGTCGCGCCCGGTTTTCGAGCCGACGTAAACAACCGGTGACCCGACGCCGGTGGCGGCGGCGTAGAATATTTTATCGGTGCGCGCGAGGCCGACGCACATGGCATTGACCAGAATATTGCCATTATAGCTGGCGTCAAAATTCACTTCACCGCCCACTGTCGGCACGCCAATGCAGTTGCCATAGCCGCCAATGCCGGAAACAACCCCGGCGACAAGGTGACAGGTTTTTTTGTGGTCGGGTTGGCCGAAGCGCAGGGCGTTCAAATTCGCGACCGGGCGTGCGCCCATGGTAAACACATCGCGCATAATGCCCCCCACGCCCGTGGCAGCGCCCTGATACGGCTCGATGAACGAAGGGTGATTATGGCTTTCCATTTTGAAAATCGCTGCATCGCCATCGCCAATGTCGATCACGCCGGCATTTTCTCCCGGTCCCTGAATGACTTGCGGTCCGTCGACGGGAAGTTTCTTCAGCCATTTGCGCGAAGATTTATACGAGCAATGCTCCGACCACATAACGGAAAAAACGCCCAATTCGGTGAAGTTTGGCGCGCGCCCCATATGCGCGACAATCATTTCATATTCGTCCGGCGTCAGCCCGTGTTCAGCGACAAGTTCCGGCGTTATGGGCGTGTCATTTACGTGCGGCGCGCTCATGCGAGCCTCTCCATCGCGCTGGCAAAAAGACGGCGACCATCCTCGCCGCCAAGCGCGGCTTCGGCGCGTCGTTCAGGATGGGGCATCATGCCCAGCACCCGCCCCGAGGCATCCGTTATGCCCGCAATGTCAAGGCAGGCCCCGTTTGGGTTATCGCCTGCGGCATAGGTGAACGCGATGCAATTTTCGCCCTGCAAGCGTTTGAGCGTTTCGTCATCGGCGAAATAATTGCCTTCATTATGCGCCACCGGAATGATGATCTCTTCCGCCTCTGCATAAAGATGGGTGAAAGGTGTATCGGTACGCGCCACTTTGAGGCGGGTGTTGCGACAAACGAAGTTCAGGTTGCGATTTTGCATCAGCACGCCCGGCAACAAGCCACATTCGGTGAGCACCTGAAAGCCATTGCAAATGCCCAAAACGGCAGTGCCGGTGCCCGCGCGCGCCACAACCTCGCGCATGATGGGGCTGTTCGCCGCCATCGAACCGCAGCGCAAATAGTCGCCATAGGAAAACCCACCGGGCAAAACCATCAAATCGCATGACGGCAATTCAGTGTCCCCATGCCAAACCATATCCACTTGCGCGCCTGCCGCTTCGAGGCACACGGCAACATCGCGGTCGCAATTTGACCCGGGAAACACAATAACCGCAGCACGCATGGATGCTTACTCCGCGTCGTTGAGGTGAATCTCGAAATTTTCGATCACCGTATTGGCAAGCAGTTTTTCGCACATTGCCTCAAGCCGGTTGCGCGCATCGGCGGCATCCGTATCGGCCAGATCAAGCTCAATCATTTTGCCCTGCCGCACATTGTCGACGCCCTCAAACCCCAGCTGCCCAAGCGCATTTTCAATGGCCTTGCCTTGCGGGTCCAGAACACCGTTTTTCAGCGAAATATAAATCGTAGCTTTCATGTCTGCCTCAACTGACGAGCACCGGGCCCTTTTTTCCGTCATGCCCGTTTGATGAAAAAATGCCGAGCCGACGGGCAACTTCCTGATAGGCGTCGACCAAACCGCCGAGGTTTTGCCGGAACCTGTCTTTGTCGAGTTTTTCATTGCTGTTTACGTCCCAGAGGCGGCAATTATCCGGGCTGATTTCATCGGCCAGAATAATACGCTGAATATCGCCTTCCCAGACGCGGCCAAATTCCAATTTGAAATCAACCAGACGAATTCCGACCCCGGCAAACAGACCAATGAGAAAATCATTAATCCGCACCGCCATGGTCATAATTTCATCCAGTTCATTTTGCGTTGCCCAGCCAAAGACGGCGATATGGTCTTCGCTGATAAGCGGATCGCCCAGCGCGTCGTCTTTGTAATAAAACTCGATCAGCGGGCGCGGCAGCGGCTCGCCTTCCTTGAGGCCGAGGCGTGTGACCAGCGAACCGGCAGCGACATTGCGAATAACGACTTCCAAAGGCACGATTTCAACCTCGCGGACAAGCTGCTCGCGCATGTTCAGCGCCTTGATGAAATGCGTTTGAATACCGATCTGGGCGAGTTGCAGAAAAATATACTCGGAAATGCGGTTGTTCAAAACGCCTTTGCCTTCGATCACCTCGTGTTTTTCGGCGTTAAAAGCGGTGGCGTCATCTTTGAAATGTTGCACAAGTGTGCCGGGTTCGGGGCCTTCATAGAGCACTTTGGCCTTGCCCTCATATATGCGGCGGCGCTTTGACATCTGTGATTTCTCCGGTGTCGACGGCGTTAAAACTCAACCCCGATAGCGCGAAATTAGACCATTGGGGCGATTCGGGCAAATGCTCAGCCTTGCCCGAAAACGCGATTGAAAATCGTATCCACATGTTTGAAGTGATAGCTCAAATCGAACAGGCTTTCGAGCGTGGCATCGTCGAGAACAACTTCCGCATCGGCCTTCAAAAGATCGAGGAAAATGCCTTCGCCGCGCCAGACGGGCATGGCATTGCGTTGCACGAGACGGTAGGCGTCCTCGCGGCTCACACCGGCCTGTGTGAGCGCCAGAAGCACGCGCTGTGAGTGCACCAGACCGCCCAGCTTGTCCAGATTGTCCTGCATGCGCTCGGGGTAAACGACGAGGTTGTCCATCACGCTCGTCAATCGCGCAAGGGCGAAATCCAGCGTGATGGTTGCGTCGGGCCCGATCATGCGCTCGACGGAAGAATGTGAAATGTCGCGCTCGTGCCACAAAGCCACATTTTCCATGGCGGGCAGTGCCATGCCGCGCACCAGCCGGGCGAGGCCGGTGAGGTTTTCGGTCAAAACCGGATTGCGCTTGTGCGGCATGGCCGATGAGCCTTTCTGCCCCTCGGAGAAATATTCCTCGGCCTCGAGAACTTCCGTGCGCTGGAGATGGCGTATCTCAACGGCCAGACGTTCGATCGACGAGGCGATAACGCCCAGCGTGGCAAAGAACATGGCATGGCGGTCACGCGGGATGACTTGTGTCGATACCGGCTCAACCGCGAGACCCATTTTTTCGGCCACATGCGCCTCAACCGTCGGATCAATATTGGCAAACGTGCCAACCGCACCGGAAATGGCGCAGGTTGCGATTTCGGCGCGCGCTGCCACCAAACGCGCGCGGTTGCGGTCAAATTCGGCGTAGGCCTGTGCCATTTTCAGCCCGAATGTCGTCGGCTCGGCGTGAATGGCGTGGCTGCGCCCGATGCACGGGGTCATTTTGTGTTCCATGGCGCGGTTTTTCAGGGCCCGCAGCAAAGCGTCGAGATCCGCGATCAGAATGTCGGCTGCGCGGGTCAGTTGCACATTGAAGCATGTGTCGAGCACGTCTGATGAGGTCATGCCCTGATGCACGAAGCGGGCTTCGGGGCCGACATGTTCGGCAAGCGAGGTCAAAAACGCGATCACGTCATGTTTGACCTCGCGTTCAATCTCGTCAATGCGCGCGACCTCAAAGCCGCCGCGTTCGCGCACGGCTTTGGCAGCCTCGGCCGGTACAATGCCCAGTGTCACCATGGCATCCATGGCGTGGGTCTCGATATCAAGCCAGATCGAAAAGCGGCTTTCGGCTTCCCATAAGTTTGTCATTTCGGGGCGGGCATAACGCGGAATCATCGGAAATCTCCTTTGCGCTTGCTTTAGCAGATTGTCGGCGACGCGCAAAGCAACCGAATTAAAAATCGGGTGCGCGTGGCTCCAAAAGACCCAGATTTTTGAAACTTACCTCGCTCGCGCGTCCAATAATGAGATGGTCGTGGACAACAATATTGAACTGACTTGCCAGTTCATAAAGCTTGGTGGTCATATCGATATCGGCCTTGGACGGCGTGGGGTCACCGCTGGGGTGGTTGTGCACAAGAATGAGCGCAGAGGCGTTTAGTTCGAGCGCGCGTTTCATGACTTCGCGGGGATAGACGGGTGCGTGATCCACTGTGCCCGCGCCCATCATTTCATCGGCGATAATATGGTTTTTCTTGTCGAGAAACAGAACATGAAATTCTTCCTTGTTTTTCTCGGCAATTTTGGTGCGGCAATAGCTGATCATTTGGTTCCAGTTTGCCAGCGCGGGTTTGTGCATGATCCGGCTCTGACCAAAGTCCAATGCTACGGCTTCGATCAGGCGAAACTCGGTAATGACTTCCTGCCCAATACCATTAACCTCAAGCAGGCGAGCTTCGGGGGCGCCCAGCACACCGGACAGATCACCAAAGCGGTCAAGCAGGTCGCGTGCCAGCGGTTTGACGTCGCGGCGTGGCAGCGCGCGAAACAAAATAAGTTCCAGAAGCTCATAATCATGCAGCGCCGTATTGCCGCCCCGACGCAGGCGTAGCCGCAATCGTTTGCGGTGTCCGAGGCGGCTGTTGTCTTGGGTTTTGCGGGGGTCTTTTTGTTTTTCTTGGCCCACAATTTTTCTTTCTGTTCAATCGTCTTGGATGCGGTGGGGCGTATCAAGCCCGCCCGGAGATTTGGTGAAAATTTCAATGCCGTCGGCGGTAATCCCTACGGAGTGTTCATATTGCGCCGATAAGGTGCGGTCGCGCGTGACGGCGGTCCACCCATCGCCCAGAATTTTCACCGCCGGTTTGCCCAAATTCAGCATGGGCTCGATGGTGAAAAACATGCCTTCGCGCAAAACCAACCCTTCGCCGGGCCGCCCGTAATGAAGAATATTCGGGGTGTCGTGGAACACACGACCCAGCCCGTGACCGCAAAAGTCGCGCACCACGGCCAGCCGGTTGATCTCCGCATGTTGTTGAATGGCATGGCCGATATCACCCAGCGAGGCACCGGGGCGCACGACGCTGATGCCCGCCATCATCGCCTCATAGGTCACATCCATCAGGCGTTTGGCCTTTACCGACACATCGCCGAGGCCATACATACGGCTGTGGTCGCCGTGCCAGCCCTCAAAAAACAATGTGACATCGACGTTCATAATGTCGCCATCCCGCAAGCGGCGGTCGCCCGGTATGCCGTGGCAGACAACATGGTTTATCGAGGTGCAGACCGATTTTTTAAACCCACGATAATTCAGCGGTGCCGGCACCGCCCCCAGATCACGAATGATTTCCAACGCCTTGTCGTCGAGGTCTTGCGTGGTGGCCCCGGGCACCACGAACGGCGTGAGTTCGTCCAGCGTGCGCGCTGCCATGTGTCCGACCCGGCGCATGCCGTCAAAGTCTTCCGCAGTGTGAAGTTTGATCTGGCCAGTATTTTTGAGCGGCTCGGAATTGGCAGCAATGAAATTCATCTTGTTTCCTCTAATTGGAAATAGCATGTTCTCATCAACATTGTCGATAAGTGGGATTACGTTAAGTGGGATTGCGTTTGTCGGCGCTCAAAACAACCCTAATTATGCATCAGGAGGCAATTATGAGTTCGAACAATCCCCCCGCGCCAGAAGATGCATCGGACATAAATGTAACCGCATGCATGTTGATTATCGGCAATGAAGTATTGTCGGGGCGAACGCAGGACAAAAATCTGGCCTTTCTCGCCGCAGCCTTGGGTGAGATCGGTGTCGATATGCGCGAAGCGCGCATTATTCCCGATGACCCGCAGACCATCATCGACACGCTGAACACATGCCGCGCGCGCTTTGATTATGTTTTTACCACCGGCGGCATCGGCCCAACGCATGATGATATCACGGCTGATTGCGTTGCCGCGGCATTTGGCGTGCCGCTTGAGTATCATCCCGAGGCCATGGCGCGGCTGACAGCGCATTACGAAGCCATGGACACGGAATTTAACGAAGCGCGCCAGCGCATGGCGCGTATTCCCCAAGGCGGCGGGTTGATTGACAATCCGGTGAGCACAGCGCCGGGTTTTGTCATCGAAAATGTCTATGTCATGGCGGGTGTGCCGAAAATCATGCAGGCCATGGTGGAAAATATTTTTCCGACGCTCAAAGGCGGCGAGCAACTTGCTAGCATCACCGTCTCGGCGCAAGTCCCCGAAGGTCAGATCGCAGGCGCGATGGGCGAGCTGCAAAGCGAATATGGCGACGTGAATATCGGGCTTTATCCGTTTTACGGGCCGGCAGGGGCGGGGGTCAGCGTCGTGGCCCGCGGTCGCGATCAGGCTCGTCTCGACACGGTTCAAGCAAAGCTGATTGCCTATTTTGACGAAATTGGCGCCACGCGCATCGTGCGCGACAACACATAAGCGCGCAAACATTACCAAATGTTAATTTGGGGTTTGTCAGAATGTGCGCCATGATAAGCCATTCATAAGGGAGAAGGTTTATGAAAAAGACTGTTTCAACTCTGGCCGTTATCGCCATGTTCTCGCTGCCACAAGCAGCCATTGCTCTGGATTCTGGTTTTGACGCCATGTCACAATCGGGCAACCACAAATTTTATGTCTGGTGCACAGGCAAAGACGACTACACAGCGTCTGAGTCCGGCGACAACGCCAAAGCTGCCCAGCTGGCACTTGCCGCAAAATCCGGCAAAAATTGCTGGCCTGTTTGGCAAGGTCTGGAAAACTAAGCCAGCCTCAGTTTCAGATTTTTCGGCAGCGTCCCGCGCGGGCGCTGCCGATTTTTTTTGAGGGTATCCCATGTTTCGATTGTTGTTTTTGGGGCTGATATTGTGGGGCTTGCCGGTTCACGCCGAACCAATAAAGGGGCAAAAATCGGGGCAAAATTTGGTCATCGCCGTGCTCGGCGACAGTTTGACATCGGGCTTTGATCTGCGCGCAGGCGAGGGCTATGTGCCTGTGCTGGAAAAGCAGCTTCGTGAAAAAGGCTATGGTGTTGACCTCAAAAGCGCCGCCATCGCCGGACAATCGACACGGCAGGGGCGCGACTGGGTGTTCGTCGAACCGGTGGCTTCGGCCGATATTGTGCTGTTGCAACTGGGAGGCAACGATGCCAATTACCGCGTGCTGCCCGAAAGAATCAAAGAAAATCTGGATTATATGATCACCAATTTTCACCAGCGTGGGCAGCTGGTGGTGTTTATGGCAAATAAGTTTACGCCGAAATACGGACAGAATTATCGCGCTGAAGTCGAGGATCTTTTTGACGCGATTGCCCGTGACTATGACTTGTTGTTCGAGCCGTTTATCTACCAGCCATTGGTTGACTTTGAAAAATTAGTGCCGCGCGCGGAATTATTGCTGGCCGATGGCGTGCATCCCAATGCGGCGGGTGTCCGCGCACTGGTGGCACATTCAATGCCGTTGGTCGAAAAGGCGATCCGCACACGTTTGTCGGCGTCGGGGGCGAAGTGACATACGCCCTGCGGTGTTTGAGGGGTGGGCTTAACTGTAGGGCCGGGTCACTTTTTTTCGTGAATATCCGCCCAATTTTTTAGCGCGGCCTTGCGATAGGCGTCGCGCTCGCCGGGTGCTTTGGAACACAGTATGGGCTTATAATATTGTTCGATTGTTTTGAAATCTGAAAACTGAGGCACATCGCTGTCGGTAAAACAATCCGAGACATCCTGCACGACAAACGTGCATTGCGCGCGCGTGCCTATTTTAACCCTGTGGGTGAAACCCGAGCGATCTTCGCCGGTCATGCCGCGATAGCAGGTCGCGCCCATGTCATGACTTTTCTTCTCAAGCGGTTGCAACGGGTTGTCGACGTGGCAGACATCGGGTGGCTGCTCAAGGGAATTCCAATATTTGAACTCGGCTGTGAACTTAAAGCGCATTTGAGACAAAAGCGCCTTATTGTCACGCGAGCGCTCCTGCAAAACAATCTGCGAGGGAAATGTGAATTCGGGCATACCCTGTTCCTGACACGTACCGGACACGGCATAGCGCCAAAACATGACGGATGAGGGAACCTCACCGGCCTGCACGCAGACCAGGGAAAGACCTAAAAAGACTACAACCAAGCGTTGCATAATCGCGTTCCAATGCCTCAAAGGTGATTTTCGCCTTCAAATTTTGACAAAATTCAAAGCCGATAATCAAGAAATACTTCCGATCTAGGTTACGACGCGCAGGCCAGTTTTTTAGGGTTGGGTGGCGTGAATGCGAAAAATGGCATCTTGTCACGGTCGGCAAAAAAACCTAGTTTCGCAATCCTGTTTCGGCCTCGTGGTGGAATTGGTAGACACAGCAGACTTAAAATCTGCGGCCCGTTTAGGGCGTGACGGTTCGAGTCCGTCCGAGGCCACCAATTACCGTGCAATAAAAATTTGCTGCGCTATCCCTCTGCCGGAGCAGAAGAGATAGCGTCAGGCTAAATTTTACTGGCCGCGTGTGACCCAGGATTGACTGGAAGCACGGGCAAGGTTCTTGGCACCAAAATCGGAGACAATTTTTTGCCACGCCTTGTCTGTTGCAAGCTGCGTGAATAACTGGCTGCCTTCGCTGAAACTGTCAAAAGCAAAGGTGAACCAAATATTGTCATCAATGCCATTGGTGTAGATATGCGCGGTGCCGCCAAGCCCCTCAATATATTTTGCCATTTTGGTGAATTCGCGCACCGTGCGGTCTGCATTGCTGGGGCTTGTTGCCATGAAACTGCCGGCCCAGAAAACATTCTTGCCCTCCACGACGCCCACTCCGGCACCGGGGGAACTCACATTGGCCCACAACATGCTTTGGGTGAAGTGCCGATTATAGTCAGGCTGGTTTTCTGCCATCCACGCAGCGACTTCGGGGTCGTTATTAAAGGCGTCTTTGAAGGTGCCCCAATCTGTCAGGGTGTTGAACCGCATGCCAAAGGTAACTTGCTGCTGGCCCAATGTATCATCGACGAATAATTCCACCTGCGCGCCGTGTTTTTCAGCCAGCGGGGTAAGGGTTTTGTATTGTGCCAGCGTGGCGGCAACATCGCCATTAAAGGCGCGCGCGCCCCACAGTGACAGAATATCTGCATGCGCGGCGCCGGATGACACCGCCATGACCAATGCTAGAATGAGCGCTCTCATGTTCAACCTCCTAAAAAACGCAAACAATGTTTTATTCCAACAGAAATTTCGTCCGCTGGAATAGACCAAAATTTTTGCGGCAAGACGGAGATTTTTGGCGCGCTTAATCGGCGGCCAATTCGGTTGCAAAGGCGCGCGCTTCGGCGGCTGTTTTGGCGGGCGCTTCTTGCATGGGCAAATGCCCAATATTGGGATAGGCGAGGAGGCGACTGTTGAAAATCGCCCCGTTCATGCGGACACCATGGGAAAGCGGCACCAATTTGTCATTCGCGCCCCATATCAAAAGTGTCGGGATTGTGATCTCCCCGAGGCGCGCTTCCAACGGCTCGGCGGCAAGCCGCAAGTTTTGGCGCTGCAATAAGGCCTCGCGGGAGCCGGTCATGCGGATCAGTTCCCAATAGCGCTCAACCATATCTTTGGTCACGAAATTGTCGGGGTCAGCGACGCTGTCGCGCAAGGCGGCCTCAATCATAAAGCGCGGCGTCACATAGCGCGTGATGGGCTGCAACCAAGAAACATCGGCAATCCCAAACGAGGACGGAATATTTTCATCAGTGGTACGCCGCATGCCGCTTGAACCAATGAGCACGAGACCGCGAATTTTCTCAGGATGGTCAAGCGCATATTGCAAGGCAACGCTGCCGCCCATGGAATGTCCGACGATGACGGCGCGATCCAATTTCATCAGCTGCATGATCTGATCCAGCGTGCGGCTCATATTTTCACGACTATAATCGGCATCGGGAATGGCCCCCGTCAGGCCGTGGCCCGGCAGATCAAAGCTGATCAGGCGAAATTCGTCGCCCAATTCCTCTACCCATGGCTCCCAAGCATGCACCGACGCATAAGCGCCGTGCAGCAGAACCATCGGCGGGCCGGCGCGATTGCCTTCGTCGCGGATATGCACAGTCGCGCCGCTTTCGATGCGGTAGAGAAAGGATTTCTCATTGCGGTATTTTTCGTAGAGATCGCTGCGAATCAGGTCGGATGAAATGAGAAAAGTCGAGCCGAGCAAAAACAGAATGAGCAAGGCGATGAGCACAGCGAGAAATGCACCCAAAATGCGAACCACACTCTCCCCCTCAAAGCTGTTTTTTTAGAATTTGTCCGAGTTCGAGCCTAACGGCAAGGGCTTTTCAATCGGGCGCGCGGAACCGATAACGTGTTGAACAATAGGGACACACAATTTCTGTTTCGCTGCCCATATCGAGGAATACATGCGGATGGTCAAACGGGGCCGAAGCGCCTGTGCATACAAATTCGCGCACGGGAATGAAAATCTCTGCGAGCCCCTCATCATTGCTGAATTTAAGCAGTTCCGCCTGTGCCATGAGCGACCTCGACATGTTTACAAATCAGAGCGTATCTATATCGGGTCAAAACACCGACGGCAAGTTTTTAGCAGCACCCGCAGCCACCCAGCGTCACATCGCCGTCACCATGCCAGGCTTGTGCCACGGCTTTGGCTGATAAATCGGCTGTTTCGGCAAACTGGTCGCGGGCATCGCTCATTAATTTGTCATCCGTCATCACGTCAATGGCGGTCATGGCGAGCGCCTTTGCGCCATCGAGCACGGCGGCATCACCGCTTTCCGATCCGGCGTATTTGGCAAATTCCGGATTATGGATGACGACATGCGGTGGCGCGCACGCAATCATCGGATGGATCGACGGCACGCGGTGGCTGACATTACCCATATCGGTTGACCCGGCGCCGGTGGTCGGAATTTTCTCTAGCGGAAAAAATGACCGACCGAGACTTTCGGCATTGGCTTTATAGCGCTCGGCAATCGGCCAGCAGTCTTTAATTTCCAGATAGTCGCCCAACGCCCATTGAATTTCGACATCACAGCCGGAGGCCAGTGCACCGGCCTCGAAGCAGTTTTTCACCCGTGTTTTCAACTCGGCCAGCGCCATGCCGTCAGCCGCGCGCACGTAAAAAGTGCCGACCGCGCGGTCGGGCACAATATTTGGAGCCAGCCCGGCCTCATTGAAAATACCGTGAATACGTTCGTTCTGGCGAATGTGCTGGCGCAGTTGCGCGATCGATTGATACGAACTGACCAGCGCGTCCAGCGCATTAACGCCTGCAAACGGCATCGCCGAGGCGTGCGCCGCTTTGCCGGTAAATGTCACCCGCACCTCGTTCATGGCAACGCTCGGCATGGTCACCAGATTAATGCCCGCCGGATGCACCATCATCGCGGCGTCAAGCCCGTCAAAAGCGCCGGCTTGGGCCATGATTTCCTTGCCGCCGCCCGCTTCCTCGGCCGGCGTGCCCAGATAGCGCACGCGCCCGGGCAAGGCCGCGCCCAATTTGGAAAGCGCCAGCGCCGCGCCAAGTCCGGTGGTGGCAATAATATTATGTCCGCACGCATGCCCGATGCCCGGCAGCGCGTCATATTCGGACAAAATGCCGATTTCGACGCCCCTGTCGCCAAACGACGAAACGAAAGCCGTGTCGAGGCCACACGCGCCGCGCTCGACCGGCAGACCCGCTTCTTCAACCTTGTCGGTCAATAGCGCATGGGCAAAATGTTCCTCGAATGCGAGTTCGGGTTTTGCGTGAATGGCGTGGCTTGCCGAAATCAGAGCGTCCGACATGTCATCAATAGCTGAACAGGCCTGCTTCTTCAGGGCTTCACGATCCATGACCGACCTCCTTTTTTCTTTCAGCACGTTAGCCGATCTTGACAGGCATGCCTAGGAGCAATCCGGCGTCGACCACGAGTAATTGCCCGGTCACATGCGCGCTGGCGCGGTTTGCGAAAAACAAAATCGGGCCGCTAATGTCATCGGGTGTGCCCGCGCGGTGCATGGGTGTCGAATTTTTCTGTCCTTCGACAATGCGGTCAAACATTTCCTCGCCCAGCGCATTGCGAAACCAGTCTGTGCCGACAAAGCCAGGGCATACCGCGTTCACACGAATATTATCCTCGCCCAATGCGCGTGCGAGCGCCAGCGTCATCGAATTGAGCGCGCCCTTGGAGGCCACATACGCTACCGAAGACCCGACGCCGCGCACACCGGCAACAGATGAAATATTGACAACGCTTCCGGCACCGCAGTTTTTGAGATGTGGTTGCGCCGCGCGCACCATTTGGTATGGGCCGATAGTGTTCAGAGCATAAATCGCCTCGAAATCGGTCTTGTCCAGCCCGTCAAGATTGGCGTGATCCATAAATTTTGTGGTGCCCGCATTATTGACCAAAATGTCCAGACGCCCCCATTTGTCCATCGCCGCCTCGACCAGCGAACGCCAGGCGGCATCTTCGGAAACGTCTGCTCCCACAGCGATGGCCTCACCGCCAGCTTCTTCGCAAGCGGCGACCACCGCATTGGCGGCCTCGCTGCTTTTTGAGAAATTGACGACGACTTTGGCACCGCCGCGCGCCATGCCGATGGCTGCAGCCGCGCCAATGCCGGATGATGAGCCGGTGATGATGGCTACCTGATCTGAAAAATCCATGTTTGTCTCCTATTCGCCTTTAAATTTGGGGGTTCGTTTTTCCATAAATGCCATGCGGCCTTCTTTATAGTCGGCGCTGGCAAAACAAGCGGCAATTTTGCGCTCAAGCTCGGCCGGGTCCGTGTCGGGGGTGCACTCCAGAACGCCCTTGGCTGCGCGCAAGGTCAGTGGCGCATTGGCGCAGATCTCGGCGACACGCCGGTCAAGCGCGGTCTCGAAATCTTGTGCGGGTGCCAGATAATCGATCAGCCCGATGGCGAGGGCCGCTTCGGCATCAAAGCGGCGCGCGGTGAATAAAATATCCTTCGCACGCGCGCGCCCGACCGTCTCGCGCAGACGTATGGTTGCACTGGTGGGGTAGGCCAAACCCAGACGCGCCGCGGGAATGGCGAAGCTCGCATCGTCACGCGCAAAGCGTAAATCGCACGCCAGCGCCAAACCTAATCCGCCACCAATGCAATAGCCTTCAATCGCGGCAAGCGTCGGCACCGGACAATTCGTGACGGCGTCAAAAGCGTTAACCGTCGCCGCGTCATAGTCGGTGCTGGCGGGGCCGGAGAATTTTTCGCCAAATTGGGCAATATCCGCTCCCGCGACAAATGCCTTGCCACCGTCGCCGCGCAACATAATCAGTCGTACGCCCGGGCTTTCGCAAAGCCGTGCCATCAAATCGGGGAAAGCCAGCCAACCCTCAAGGTCGATAATGTTATGGCGCTCGGGATGGCTGATGGTAATTGTCGCCAAAGGGCCGGAAATTTCCGCGCGCAAGCGTGCCGCGCCCGTAGCTATATTTTCGGGGGGTGTTTGCGTCATGCGGCGCCTCCGGCAGAACTGGAACGAAAAAAACTGGCAAGGTCAGTATACACATCCGGATCTTGCACCATAAAAAGATGCCCGCCATCATAAAATTTGAGCGTCGCATCGGGCAACCGCGTCGCCATATTTTGCATAGATTGGGGCAGGGCAATGCCGTCAAAGCGCCCGCCGGCCAACCAGACGGGGCAGGTGATTTTTTCAAGCCGGGCCCAGCAATCATGAGTTTTGCGCGCCGCCAACTGCCCGGAAATGCCGCGCGCATGGCCGTCTTCATGGGCAAAATCGCTGCGTTCAAGCCGCGCCATGGTCATTTCCACCAGCTTGGGCATTGCTATTATCGTGTCGGCGTCAATGCGCGTGTCGCCGAGCCGCAACATGGCACTTGCGCGCGCCTCGAGGTCGAGATGTTCCAGTTCGTCGAGCGGATAAGACGCCCCGCCCGCACCACCTGGCGAGGTGCAAAACAGCGCCAGTTTTTTTATCCGATCGGGATGAGCCAGCGCGAATTCTTGCGCGACCATGCCGCCAAATGAGAGGCCGAGAACATGCGCGCTTTCGAGCCCCAGCGCGTCCATCAGCGCGGCGGCATCATCAGCATAGGCTTGCATGGTGTAACCGATTTCGGGTTTTTCGCTTTGTCCGAGGCCGCGCTGGTCGTAGCTTAAGACCCTGAACCCGGCGGTGAGCGGGCTGTCCATAATGGTCGGTTTTTTGCGAAGATCGCCGCCTGTGCCGCTTAACACCAGCACCGGCGCACCGGCACCGGCCATTTCGTAATAAGTGTGAAGCGTACTGGTCTGAATGAAGGGCATGACAACGTCTATAGTTTTCTTGCTTGCGATCGCAACGCAATGGTATCCTTTCGCACGCAAAGGCGTAAAGACAATTTCCGAAGCCTGAACATGTGGGGCACAATGTCTGAGAAACCTGAAAACCTTGAACGCTTGGACCCTGTCTGGGCACGCATACGTGCCGAGGCTGCCGAGGTCGCTTCGCGCGAATCGGTCATGTCCGGGTTTTTGCACACAAGCGTGTTGAACCATGATCGACTTGAAACGGTGATTGCATCTCATCTTGCGGAAAAAATGGGCAATGCGGAAATTGGCGCGCGCGCGCTGGGCGAAGTATTTGAGGAAAGCTTGGTCAATAATCCGGATCTGGGCGAGACCTTACGCGCCGATATCATCGCCCATTATGACCGCGATCCGGCATGTCGGTCTTATCTCGACCCGGTGCTATATTTTAAGGGTTTTCTGGCATTGCAGGCGTATCGGGCTGCGCATTGGATGATCAATCATGACCGTCGCGCAACCGCGCTTTATATTCAAAACCGCGCCTCGGAGGTATTTCAGGCCGATATTCATCCGGCAGCAGAAATCGGGCGCGGCGTTTTTATCGACCACGCAACGGGCGTTGTGATCGGCGAGACGGCGGTGGTGGGCGACGATGTGTCAATGCTGCACAGCGTCACCTTGGGCGGCAGCGGCAAGGAAGACGGCGACCGACACCCGAAAATCGGCAATGGGGTGCTGATCTCGGTCGGTGCCAAAGTTCTGGGCAATATCAGGGTCGGCGAGTGCGCCAAAATTGGGGGCGGCAGCGTGGTGTTGACGGATGTGCCCGCCTATTCGACGGCTGTTGGCGTTCCGGCAAAAATCATTCACGGTGTTTCATCAACGCAACCGTCGCGGCAAATGGATCACAGTGTCGAGACGCCCGAGGGTGACGCGTCATAATTTTTGTTTGGGGGGAGTTCAATGGGACGATTAACGGGAAAAACTGCTTTTATATCCGGCGGTGCGCGTGGGCTGGGAGCCGAAATGGCACGGCTGCTGCACGGCGAAGGTGCCAATGTCATGGTGACGGATATTCTTGAAGACGAAGGCCACGCGCTGGCCGATGAACATGAAAATATGATTTTCATGGCGCATGATGTTTTGCAAGAAGACCAATGGGTGGCGGCCATCGGCGCGACCAAGGAGGCCTATGGCGGTTTGCACGTTCTGGTGAATAATGCCGGCATTGCCCATAATGCGACACCGCTCGAAGAAACATCGCTTGAGCAATGGCGCAAAGTTGTCGGCATTGATCTGGATGCGGTTTTTCTCGGCTGCAAACACGGCGTCGGGCTGATGAAGGACAGCGGCGGCAGCATAATCAATATTTCTTCGATTTACGGCATTGTCGGCTCGGCGGGTCAGGCGCCCTATCATGCGGCAAAAGGCGGTGTGCGGCTGCTGACCAAGGCGCTCGCGGTGGAATTGGCCCAGCTTGGCTACGGCATCAGGGTCAACTCGGTGCATCCCGGCTTTGTCGGCACCGACATGGTGCGCGACGGGCTGCGCCAAGCCGTCGAAGCAGGATTAATGCCCGGCGAAAACGAAGCCATTGAAATGCTGACCATGCAGACCCCGATCGGGCGGCTGGGTGTGCCGCGCGACATTGCCAATGCGGTGTTATTCTTGGCGTCCGAAGAATCCGCCTGGATGACCGGTGCCGAACTCGTCGTTGACGGCGGCTTTACGGCGCAATAGCTTTTGAGAGCTTGTTGAAAGGATGAGTCATGAATAATGATGAAGTGTTGCGCGTTCAGACCTATTTGCGTCTGAAGTTTTCCAATGACATGGTGACGCTGAAACGTGGCGCCAAAGACGACATGGTCGAGGTGTTCATGGAAGACGAATTTATCGGCACCTTATTTCGCGACGATGAAGATGGTGAGATTTCCTACGCGTTCAACATGGCGATTTTGGAATTTGATTTACCGACAATTTAGCCAGTCCGCGCCGGAGCGCGTTCGGGTTGACTAGCGCGCGCCGGAGCGCGCTCGGGCTGCGGCTCTGAACGAGCGGATCATGTCGCGGATGCCGCCATCAATGGTTTCCCAATCCGACAAATAGGCGCGCTTGAAGCTGTAGCTGGCTTGCGCCGTGCGGCCAAGGTCGAAACTGCTTTCGCAGCTAGGGTTCGGCGTGTCGACACTATCGCAGATGAACAATGGCGGCGCGAGGCGCTTGGTGCGCGGGCCGACGGGCAGGGCGCGAAATAATTGTTTGCCGGCATAGGGTGCGTCCGGCTGAAATTCAAAGACTTGTAAGCCGTCATCGCGCACCTGGCCCGAACCCGCAACATACGGGCTCAGAACATCTTCGAAAATGCGGCGTTCCGGCAGCGGACGCTGGCTGGCGCGCAAGGTAATGATCACCAGCGGCGAAGCGGCATCAAGGCGCAAAAACTCTTTTTCCAATGATTTTCGATAGGGTTTGAGGTCGGGCAGTAAGGCGTGCAGTTCAACGAAATTTTGAACCATTTGTGTGCGTGTTTGGGCCGAGCGCGTGAAATGCGCGGGAATGGAAAATAATGTGCCCCCCACCTCGACACGGATGCGGGAACTGTCCGCGGTTGGCTGATAGGCGGTGTATTTGTTTTGCAATACATTGGGATTGAGCGAAAGCCACAAGCCGATCGCAATGGCAATTATGAGAACGCCAACACCGGCAAAAAATAGCCGCCAGACTGGCCCTTCGCCTTCCGGGAAAATGCGCGACATTTTGGACATGGATATTCTTTCGCTCTCGACACTGGCGGTTTAACCGCTACCATAGAGATAGCATTTTGGCCGGGGAGAGGAAACATGGCGATTTATGCACTGGGAGATATTGCACCCACTGTTCCAGAAAGCGGGCAATATTGGGTGGCCCCCGATGCACAAGTTATGGGCCATATTATTTTGCACGAAAACGCCAGCGTTTGGTTCAATGCGGTGTTGCGTGGCGACAATGACCCGATCACCATTGGTGAAAATTCAAATGTTCAAGACGGTGCTGTTTTGCATACCGATATCGGTTATCCGCTGACACTGGGCCGCAATGTCACCATCGGCCATCAGGCCATGCTGCACGGCTGCACGGTTGGCGATAACAGCCTGATTGGAATTGGGGCGACGGTGCTGAACGGGGCTAAAATCGGCCGAAATTGCTTGATTGGCGCACATGCGTTGGTCGGCGAGGGAAAGGAAATTCCCGATAATTCAATGGTGCTGGGCATGCCCGGCAAAATTGTGCGTGAGCTTGGCGACGACAATGAAAAAATGCTGGTCGCGTCTGCTAAATTTTATGTCGAAAACTGGAAACGGTTCAAAGAAACACTGAAGGAAGTTTAAGCAAATGATTGAAAATGTAGATTACATCATCGTCGGTGCCGGTAGCGCAGGCTGCGTTCTGGCGAACCGTCTGTCGGAGGACGAAAACGCCTCTGTTCTTCTGCTCGAAGCGGGCAAACGCGACAAGAATATTTTTATTCACATGCCCGCAGGATATTCGCAGATTGTTCCCGAGCAAAACGAACAGAATTACGGGTTTGAAACCGAGGCGGAAGATAATATGGATGGTCGTCAAATGTACTGGCCGCGGGGACGCGGTTGGGGCGGCTCTTCGTCCATCAATGCGATGATTTATATTCGCGGCAATGCATGGGATTATGACCATTGGAGCCAGTTGGGCAATCAGGGCTGGTCGTATGAAAGCGTGCTGCCTTATTTCCGGCGCGCTGAGAATTTCCGCGGTGACGGCGATGCCGAGTTTCACGGCACTGACGGCCCGCTGACCGTGCAAAAATCTGAACGCACAAACGACATTTTGATGGATGTGTTTGTCGAGGCGGGCCAACAGGCAGGTTTTCCGTTTACCAAGGATTTTAACGGTCGCCAGCAAGAAGGGTTTTCGCGCTATGAGCACACCATTCGCGGCAGCAAACGGTGCAGCTCGGCGCAAGCCTATCTGCATCCTGTATTGAACCGCAAAAACCTGTTCACCGAAACCGAAGTGACCGTCGATCGTGTGATTTTTGAAGGCAAACGGGCCGTTGAACTTGTGGTTCGCCAAAAGGGCAAAGAGCACCATATTCGCGCCAATCGTGAAATTATTCTGTCGGCGGGGGCGCTCAACTCACCACAAATTCTGCTGCGTAGTGGCGTTGGCCCGGCCAATGAAATCAAACCGCACGGCATTGAGGTTGTGCATGCGCTGGATGGCGTGGGGCAGAACCTACAAGATCACCTGGCGGTCGTCAGCCAGTTTACCTGCACGCAGCCGGTTACATTACACCGTTCCGCAACCTTCCTGCGGACGCAGTTGGCTGGCGCTCTTTGGATGTTTTTGGGCAAGGGGGATGCGTCGTTTCCGCCCTGCTCGGCTGGTGCATTTTATAAATCGCATCCGTCAAAGGATATCCCCGACATGCAGGTTCATTATGTCTCAACGGCGGTGCCGGATGTGCACGGGCGCGAAGGTATTCCGACCGAACACGGGTTTTCGGCCTTGGTGTATCAATGTCGGCCAGAAAGCCGCGGCCATATCGGGCTGAAAAATGCAGATCCGCTGGCGACGCCGGCGCTGTTCCCGAATTATCTGTCGGCGGAAAACGATCTGATTGACCTGCGTAACGGCTTCCGCGAATTGCGGCGCGTGTTTATGCAGCCGGCCTTTGACCCTTATCGCGGTGTGGAAACCAAGCCCGGGCCGGAGGTCAATATCGACAATGATGACGAGCTTGATGCTTGGATCCGCGCGACCGGCGAAACGCTGTATCATCCGGTCGGCACGTGCAAAATGGGCAGCGACAAGGCAGCTGTCACCAATGAACACGGTCAGGTGCACGGGCTGGAAGGCTTGCGGGTGGTTGACGCCTCGCTCATGCCGACCCTGATCGGCGGTAACACCAATGCACCGACCATTATGATGGCTGAAAAAATATCCGATCACATTCGCGGACGCAAATTTCTGTCGCCACAGCAAATAGCGGCAGAATAATGGTGCATTTCGAGTTTTACTTCGATATTTCGAGCCCTTGGACGTATTTGGCGTTCTCGCGGGTTGAGGCGATAGCCGACAAATGCGGAGTGGAAATCGACTGGAAACCGATTTTGGTCGGCGGCGTGTTTAATGCCGTAAACGAAACTGTTTACGAACAACGCGCCGCCCCGCACCCCGTCAAAGGACGCTATTACGTCAAGGATTTGCGAGACTGGGCGCAATTTTGCGGCATTGAAATTGGCAATCCACCCGTGTTTCCGGTGCGTGCGGTGAACCTGATGCGCGCCGCGCTGGTGGCGTTGGATGCGGGCTGCCTGCCTGATTTTGCCCGCACCGCTTTTCACGCTTATTGGGGCGAATTGCGCGATGTCAGCCAGCCGGAAGAGCTCGCCCAAATCTGCACAAGCGTTGGCTTGGATCCGCCCCATGTGGCCGCGCAAATTACCAGTGATGACATTAAAAGCCGGTTGCGTGAAAATACAGAAGAAGTGATTGCGCGCGGCGGCTTTGGGTCACCGACCATGTTCATTAACGGGTCGGACATGTATTTTGGCAATGACCGTTTGCCGCTGGTGGAAGCCGCGCTCATGCGCGCCGTGCAGGCGGAAAGCTAAAGACTATGAGCGCGCATGACACGCCGTCGCGCCCGCGCGAGCCCGCGTTTCGGGTGCCGCCCGTGATTATCGGTGTCGCAGCGGTCATTTTGGTCTTTCAACTCCTTATGCAGTTTGGCGGTGCGCCCTTGGCGCTTGTGCTGATTGTTGAAATGGCGCTGTTTCCGGCACGGTTTTTTGCCGAAAATATGGGCGGCTTGCCCGGCGGTCTGGGGCAGGGCATTTTCTCGCTGGTTTCATACGGATTTTTGCATGGCGGCTGGTCGCATTGTCTGATCAATCTGGCTTGGTTGTTGGCTTTTGGTGCCCCTGTGGCGCGGCGTCTGGGTGCGCGTCGGTTTTTGGCTTTATATCTGGCGTGCGTCGTCGCGGGCGGGCTGGTGCAAGTTTTCAGCGCCGGTGAAAATAGCTGGCTAGTGCCGATTATCGGGGCGTCGGCTGGTGTCTCAGGCATGTTGGGGGCCGCCGCGCGATTTGCGTTTCCCGAAACGCGCTGGCTTGATCCGGCAACCGCGGCGCAGCGGCGTCGTCTTTTGCCCATTTTGGAAGTACCCAAACGCCGCCCCGTGATGATGTTTATCGGGGTATGGGTCGTCATCAATTTGGTGTTTGGGCTGGTCGGGCCTCTGACAACGGGTACCATGCTTGCCAATATTGCCTGGCAGGCCCATTTAGGTGGCTTTTTTGCCGGACTTTTGTTGATCGGATTGGTGGAAAAACCACCCCTATCGTCTTCGGGTGGCCCCGGAAATGTCGATTATGGCGATTGGAAAGATCGCGCCTAGCCGCTCTCGTTTCTTGAAAACTGCGTCAGTCTGTCGCATACTGTCAGCTGTAAGAAAAACAGGAGCTGATTATGACAATAAGAAATATTTTGCAGCGTAAAGGTTCAAGTGTAATTGCCATAGACTCGCGGGCCACTGTGCGTGATGCCGTTAAAACGATGGATATTCACCGCATAGGTGCTTTGGTTATTCAGGGCGCCGCAGGGGCGTGTAACGGCATATTTACCGAGCGTGATGTGATGCGGGCTTTGGCGTCTCGGGACGCACCGATTTTGGACGACCCGATCGAAAAGCACATGACCGAGCGTCCACAAAGCGTCTCACCCGACACGCCCGTCGAAGAGGCCATGGAAATTATGACCGAGCGGCGCTTTCGCCATTTGCCGGTCATGCAAAACGACCGTCTGGGTGGTATTGTGTCGATCGGCGATTTGGTGAATTACCGTATTCATCAGACCGAGCGCGAGGCCGAAGCGCTGAAATCTTATATTCGCAGCGGCTAAGCGGAAAAATTATAATTTAGTGGGGTTGGGCGCATCGCCATAGACCGCGAGCGGATCGAAGACTTTTTCGGTTTCCTCAAAAGTCAGGGCGACCGGTGTGTCCGGCAATGTGCCGGTCGGTAAAGAGCGGTAGAAACACGACCTGTAGCCGACATGGCAGCTTGCGCCATTGCCGCCGACGCGCACGCGCAACCAGACGCAGTCTTGGTCGTCGTCGATACGCATTTCGACGACGTTTTGCACCAGGCCGCTGGTCGCACCTTTGTGCCAAATGGCTTCGCGCGAACGGCTGTAGTAATGCGCCTCGCCGCTTTCGATGGTGCGGCGCAGCGCTTCTTCATTCATAAAGCCGTGCATCAGAAGTTCGCCGCTGTCGACATCGGTTGTGACAGCCGGGATCAGGCCGCGATCATCAAATTTCGGGGCCAGTTCAAAACCTTCTTCGACTTGTTCGACGGTCTCGCGCTCTGCAAAAGGTCCGCTCATAATGTCCTCACGATCGGATAATGATTGCGAAACCTTATAGAGCTAGCCGCCAACCATGGCAAGGAAGCGCGCTTCCATACGCGGGTCTTCTGCAAAAACACCGGTAAATTGCGTTGTAATGGTAGCAACATCGGGCTTTTTAATGCCGCGTGTTGTCATGCACTGGTGTTTGGCATCAACCAGAATGGCGACACCGGCCGGCTCGAGCACACGCTGGATGCAATCTACAACTTGGGCGGTCATGGTTTCTTGCGTTTGCAGACGCTTGGCAAAAATTTCGATGACTCGGGC
>CAJXCG010000009.1 GCA_913051715.1 uncultured Rhodobiaceae bacterium | reverse complement strand
ACCGACGCGCTGGGCTTTTTTCTGCTGTTTCCGGCGGCGCGGTTATTTGGGCTTGAAATGGCGGCAAGTTTTATTCTACCCAAATTTTTTTCCGGCTCCGGCGCGCGCCGTGGGCGCGACCAAAACCCCACAGATGCGAAAATTATTGATGGCGATTATCGCGTTGAGGATCCAGACGATTAGGTTCATTATCGCCGCAAGCAAACTCGGGAGACCAATATGAGTGACACGCCGACCTCCAACCCCCAAAACACCAATGATGACGCAAGCGCCCCGCAACCGGGTCTGCAAATTCTGACCCAGTATGTGCGCGATTTGTCGTTTGAAAATCCGGCGGCCCCAGCCCTGGCACCGCCCGATGGCAGCAATCCCGATGTCGGCGTCGACGCCAATGTGAACGCGCGCAAACTGGCGGAAAACGATTATGAGGTGGGCCTCAAATTCACCATTGAAGCCAAATTCGGCGACACCGTCGCGTTCATTGCCGAGCTTATGTATTGCGGCGTGTTCCGACTGATCAACATACCCGAAAACGATATTAAGCCGGTGTTGCTAATCGAGGCGCCGCGCCAACTTTTTCCATTTGCCCGCCGCATTCTGGCAGATGTCACACGCGATGGCGGCTACCCGCCCATTTTGCTGGATCCGATTGACTTTTTAGACCTTTATCGGCGCGGCGAACACTCCGAAACGCAAGAGCAAGCGGCATCGCCGGACGATGAGGCCGCGCATTAACCGGGCGGCAAATCTGTCTTAAATGCGCCTTTAAAGCCCATCAACGCCGCCGTCGAACCATATCGCGGTCTGCGGCAAGTCTTCCAGAAACGCGCGATGGGCAATGCGCTCTTCTTCACCAAGGCGCGCGGCAAGCGGGGCGGGGCGACGCTTTTGCGGCTGGCGCGCCGATTCCGCATCCGACGCGGTTTTGGCATTGTCGGCGCGCGCGGCATCGGCCTGAAACACCAGGCCGGGCTGGCGGCCACCGGAAAGCTCCAGGTAAACATCGGCCAGCAATTCGCTGTCGAGCAACGCCCCGTGATGCACGCGGCCTGAATTATCGACGCCAAAGCGGCGACACAGCGCATCGAGCGAGGCCGGTGCGCCCGGAAAGCGTTTGCGCGCCATCGCCAATGTGTCGATAACAGGATTGGCCTGCAATGGCGCGCGCCCGATATGCTCAAGCTCGGCATTCAAAAATTTCATATCAAACGCCGCATTGTGGATGACCAGCGGGTCAGACCCGATAAAGGCCAAAAAACCTTCGACGATATCGGCAAATTTCGGCTTGTCGGCCAAAAATGCGTCACTGATACCATGCACGGCTTCGGCGTCGGCTGACATGGCGCGTTCGGGATTAATATAGACGTGGAAAGTCTCACCGCTCGGCAGGCGGTTGACCAATTCCAAACATCCGATCTCGACGATTTTATCGCCCCGCGACGGATCCAGCCCTGTGGTTTCGGTATCGAGAATTATTTCGCGCAAAATTTTATGCCCCTTTAGGTTTGCGCGCCGCCGCACGATCGAGGCGCGCCTGCAACGCCGTGCCCTCACGCCCACGCAGCGCGGCGAGAATTTCCTTCACCTGACGGTGCGCGTCTGCGACCGAAACCGAGCTGTCGACGATGAAATCCGCCGCCGCCCGCTTGTCGGCATCGGGCACTTGCTTCGACAGTATATCGGCAAATTTGTCTTCTGTCATACCGGGGCGCGCCAGAACGCGCGCGCGCTGGACCTCCGGCGGGGCGCTGACAACCACCACGCAATCGACAAATTCATGACCGCCAGTTTCGAATAATAAGGGAATGTCCAACAGCACATGCGTCGCGCCGGCTGCGCTTTGCGCGTTCAAAAAATCGACCTGCGTTGCGCCCGCCAGCGGATGCACCAGCTTTTCAAGCGCCGCGAGTTTTGCAGCATCCTTCAAAACAATCTGGCCCAATGCGGCGCGATCGACACTGCCATCGCGCACAGCTTCGGGAAACATTTCGCCGATCGGGCCGACCGCAGCACCGCCGCTTTCATACAGCGCGTGCACCGCGGCATCGGCGTCATAGCGCGGCACACCCTCTTGCTCGAACAGCGCAGCGGTTTGGGTTTTGCCCATGCCGATGGAGCCCGTCAAACCGATAAGATACATTATGCCTCCCCGAGATCGCGATGCAGACGCTCGCGCAATATAGTATCAAAGCGCGGGCGCTGCCCGAACCACAAATCAAAAGCATGCGCCGCCTGATGCACCAGCATGCCCAGCCCGTCAACCGGCGTGAACCCGGCCGCACGCGCGCGCGCCAATAAATCGGTTTCGAGCGGCACATAAACAATATCGGCAACGATGGCTGACGCTGCCAGCGCATCCAACCCCATTTCCAGCGCTGGCGCGCCGTGCATGCCGAGGCTGGTCGTGTTGACCAAAAGCGTGGCGCCTTGCGCGGCGTCTTCGCGCGCCGCCCAATCAAAAACGCTGATGCGGTCGGGCGTGTCTGCCAGGGCTACGAGGCTTTCGGCGCGCGCGCGCGTGCGGTTGGTAACGCGAATATCGCCCACGCCGGCGCCCAGCAATGCGCCGATAATGGCGCGCGCAGCCCCGCCTGCGCCCAGCACCAAAGCCGGGCCTGCAAGCCCGCCGGAAGCCGATTTTGCGGTGGTGTCATGCACCTGCGCCAGACTGTCAATAAAGCCGCGCCCGTCCGTATTGTGTCCGCTGATCGTTTCCTCCGCCAAGCAAATCGTGTTGACGGCACCCAGACGGGCCGCCGCCGCATCATGCGTATCGACCGCGGCAAAAGCTGCCTCCTTATGCGGGATGGTGACGTTTACTCCGGCAAAACCTTGAGCGCGCAAATCTTCGAGTTTTGCCCTGAAATCCGTGTCCGGCGGCACGGCGACAGCCTCATAGACACCGTCAAGGCCCGCCGCTTCAAGCCAGTAATTGTGAATAAGCGGCGAGCGCGAATGCGCGATAGGCCAGCCGATCACACCGTAGCGCGCCGTCATGACACTACCGCACCGCGCGCGCGCAGCGCACCCAGAAGCGGCACGAGGGGCAGGCCGAGAATGGCAAAATAATCGCCGTCCACTGCCTCAAACAGCTGAACGCCCGGCCCTTCAAGTTGATAACAGCCGACCGATTTCAACACATCGTCACCGACCGCAAGCAGATAAGCATCCAGAAATTCATCGCTGAACGCGCGCATGGTCAGAGTCACTTTTTCAGCCAACGACCAGACGGGGTCGCCGTCGTCAAGCAAAACCGTGCCGCTCACCAGCGCATGGCTGCGGCCTCTGAATTTCTTCAAGTTCTCGCGCGCTTCGTCCATATCTTTGGGCTTGTCGAATAAGGCTCCCTCGCAAACCAAAATCTGATCCGCCCCGATCACCAGACCGTCGCGCGCCACAGCCCGCGCCTTGGCTTCGGCCAGTTGAAGCGCCAGCGCTTCCGGCGTGCCTTTATGTGCGGCTTTGATCGCGCCTTCATCGACACCGGAAACGGCAATGTCAAAATCAAGTCCTGCGCCGCGCAACAGCGCCGCGCGCACCTGGCTGCCCGAGGCCAGCGTGATGGCTTGTTGCCCACTCATAGCCCACGCAGCTCCGCGGGCTTGGCGACGTGTTCCTGATACAAATTCAAAATTGCGCTGGCGATCTCTTCAATCGACCGGCGCGTCACATCAATGACCGGCCAGTTATTTCTGGCGAACAGCCGGCGCGCTTCGGCCGTCTCGCTTTTGATAAGCTCAGGATCGACATATTCGGTTTCGTTGGCTTCGTGCATCGACAACAACCGGTTTTTGCGAATTTGCATCAGCCGCTCCGTGCTGGTTGTCAGGCCGACAATCAGGGGTCGGGTGGCATTGAGCAATTCGGTGGGTGGGTCAATGCCCGGCACCAGCGGCACATTTGCCGCCTTGATGCCACGATTGGCGAGATACATGCAGGTCGGTGTTTTCGACGTGCGGCTGACGCCCGTTAAGATAACGTCAGCATCGTCCAAATCGCCTTGGCTTTGACCGTCATCATGGCGGATGGTGTAGTTCAGCGCGGCGATGCGCTTGAAATAATCCGTATCCATTTCGTGCTGGCTGCCCGGCTTGCCGCTGATTTCGGCATTGAGATAAGCGCCCATTGTGCTGACAAACGGGTCAAGCACCGACATGCACGGCACCTGCAAGCGGTCGCATGCGCGCTCAAGCTCTTGGCGCAGTCCCGCATCAATGATCGAAAACATTACCGGCCCCGGATTTTCCTCAATCGCGGCGATGGCGCGCGTCAGCGGTTTTTTACCGCGAACCAGCGCATAAACATGCTCGATGGCGCGCGCGCCGACAAATTGCGCGCAGACCGCTTTGGCGACCACATTGAGGGTTTCGCCGGTACTGTCTGAGATTAAGTGCAGATGGTAGTATTTTTCGCTCACCGCGACGCGGCTCCGATTGCCTGTGAATTTCGTGAATAGTGAGGATAAGTCGGGGTTCGCGGCTTTCCAAGCGATTTTGTTCACATTGGTACAATTTCAACGGGTTGCTTATACGCGATTTAATAAATTCGTTTTTTAGCTTGTGAAAAACTGGAACAAAATCTGTGCCCCATAATCTGTCGATTTATCCCCGCTATCCCCGTTGTTAATTTTCTTTTATCCGGCGCATTTAAAACGGTTTTGGGAAAAATTGTGTATGGGTTTTAATTTTCCCCATAGTTATCCTAGTAATTTTCACAGGCCCTGAATATGTGCATGGTTTTTTGCTGCGCTGTTAATCCACAGGCAAGACGGCACACAAAAACAACTACTATTATTATTATTAATATATAAAAGGGGTCACTCTAGACCCGTTACGGAAAACCTCCCCATGGCAAAGCCGCTTCTTGATCTTATCAAGCATTCACAAATACCTGCCGTGCCACCAATCTGGCTGATGCGACAAGCAGGAAGATATTTGCCGGAATATCGCCGAGTGCGTGAACAGGCAGGGGGTTTTTTGAATCTGTGTTATACCCCGGCGCTTGCCGAAGAAGTGACGCTGCAACCCATTCGCCGATACGGCTTTGACGCTGCGATTGTCTTTGCCGATATATTGCTGGTGCCTCATGCGATGGGGCAAGAGCTATGGTTTGAAACAGGCGAAGGCCCGCGCTTGACGCCTGTGTCAAGCGGGGCTGATTTGACCTTAAAGGGCGCGCGCGAACACCTTTCACCGGTTTCACAAACATTGAGCCGCCTGACGCAAAGCCTGCCGGCGGACACAACGCTGATCGGTTTTGCAGGCGCGCCCTGGACGGTAGCGACCTATATGATCGCCGGGCGCGGCACGCCCGATCAGGCACCGGCGCGCGCGTTGGCCCGGACGCAGCCGGAAAAATTCCAAGAAATAATCGACATGGTGGTTGCTGTTACCATTGATTATTTGGCCGACCAGATAGATGCAGGTGCCGACATCGTGCAGCTGTTTGAAAGTTGGGCGGCAAGTCTGCAAGGCGAAGAACTTGAACGATGGTGTGTGCGCCCGGTAGCCCAGATTGTTGATGGATTGCGCGCCAGAGGTTTGCAAACGCCAATCATCGGCTTCCCGCGCGGTGCCAAAACTCCGCTTGGCGATTATGCCCAAAAAACGCATTGCGACGTGCTGGGTTTGGATACGGCGGTTGACCGGCGGGCCGTAGGTGATGCATGCGGTGCGGATATTGTGTTGCAAGGCAATCTCGACCCGCAAATTCTGGTCGCAGGTGGCGGCGAACTGGACGCGGCGGTCGATGCCATATTGCAAGATTTTGCAAACCGGCGCTTCATATTCAATTTGGGACACGGTATTTTGCCGCAAACACCACCCGAACATGTCGCACAATTGGTGGCACGGGTCAGAAAGGCAAGCTGAATGGATTTTGTTTGGCAAATCTCCGACTGGGTCGAGGCGTTTCATATTATTTCCGTCATGTTCTGGATGGCGGGGATGTATTATTTGCCCAGACTGTTTGTTTATCATGCTGAGGCGATGGAAAGGGAGCAGCCATTTCAGGTGTTTGAAAAAATGGAGGCCAATTTGCTGCGGATCATTATGAACCCGGCGATGATCGCTGCATGGATTTTCGGGCTTTTGCTGATCACACGGCCCGGTTTTGCTCTGGGCGCGGGGATTTGGTTGTGGACGAAGCTGGCCCTGGTGATCTTACTGTCGGGATATCACGGGTTTTTGGCAGTAGAACGGAAAAAATTTCTGATGGGCGCGCCGCCGCATAGTTCGCGTTTTTACCGCATGATCAATGAGGTACCGCCCGTATTGACGATCATTATCGTCGTTTTGGTTGTAGTGCAGCCTTTCTAGCTTTGCTTGAACACAAGACTTTGCTATACTCTTTCCATTCCCCGCGCATTGCTATTTCCTTTCCGCCGCGCGCGCGGCCATTTCCCCAGTAGGACATTATGGACCAGATCAGTCTTGAAGATCTAAAACTGAAGACGCCGACCGAATTGCTGGCATTTGCCGAAGAGCACGAGATTGAAAACGCCTCAGCCATGCTCAAACAGGACATGCTGTTCGCAATTTTGAAAAAACTTGCCGATGATGACATTAATATTATCGGGCAGGGCGTGGTCGAAGTATTGCAGGATGGCTTTGGGTTTTTGCGCTCACCGGATGCGAATTACCTGCCGGGGCCCGATGATATTTACGTCAGCCCATCGCAAATCCGGCGCTTTGCCTTGCGTTCGGGCGACACTGTGCAGGGGGAAATCCGCAGCCCCAAAGATGGCGAGCGCTATTTTGCCCTGTTGAAGGTCAACCAGATAAATTTCGAGGAACCCGAACGCGCGCGCCAAAAAGTGCATTTCGACAATTTGACGCCGCTTTATCCCGACAGTGCGTTGCAGATGGAGGCCGAGGCGGTCGACAGCAAAGACTTGTCGTCGCGGGTTATTGACATTGTTGCCCCGCTCGGTAAAGGCCAGCGCGCGCTGATTGTGGCGCCGCCGCGCACGGGTAAAACCGTGCTGCTGCAAAATATTGCCAAGTCGATTTCGGCCAATCATCCCGAATGTTATTTGATCGTGCTGCTGATTGATGAGCGTCCCGAAGAAGTGACCGACATGCAGCGCTCGGTAAAGGGTGAGGTGGTGTCATCGACCTTTGACGAGCCGGCGACGCGCCATGTGCAAGTGGCTGAAATGGTCATCGAAAAAGCCAAGCGTTTGGTCGAACATGGCCGCGATGTGGTGATATTGCTGGACAGCATTACGCGCTTGGGGCGCGCTTATAACACTGTGGTGCCAAGTTCGGGCAAAGTATTGACCGGCGGTGTTGACGCCAACGCCCTGCAGCGACCGAAACGGTTTTTCGGCGCGGCGCGCAATATTGAAGAAGGCGGGTCGCTAACCATTATTTCAACCGCGCTGATCGAAACCGGCTCGCGCATGGATGAAGTTATTTTCGAAGAATTTAAAGGCACGGGTAACTCGGAAGTTGTGCTCGACCGCAAAGTGGCCGACAAGCGCGTTTTCCCGGCCATAGATATTATGAAGTCGGGCACGCGCAAAGAAGAATTGCTGACGGAAAAGGAAACCCTCAGCAAAATTTACGTGTTGCGGCGTATTCTCAATCCGATGGGCTCGGTGGATGCCATCGAGTTTCTGCTTGATAAGCTCAAGCAGACGAAAACCAATAATGATTTCTTCGACTCGATGAACACCTAGGGCGCTGCCGCCTTAGCGCAGCGCCTTGCCCAAGGTTTCCAGCGAGCGTGCATGTGCCGATGCTGTTGCTGCGGCGTCATAATGCATTCCGCCCGGGCGCGTGAAACCATGGTCTTGATCCGGATAATCGAAAATCGAAACATGGGCATGGCTGTCGAGGCCGGCATGTATCGCGGCTTGGGCTTCGGCGGGGACAAATTCGTCCTGTCCGGCAATGTGCAGAACCAGCGGGGTGGAAATATTTTCCGCCGCACCCAGCATGTCCTGAATGCCAACGCCGTAATAGCCGATACTGGCATCGGCGTCGGTGCTGGTGGCAGACAAATATGCCATGCGCCCGCCCAGACAAAAGCCCAGCGTGCCAACCTTGCCCGTGCACAGATCGGCGTCGGCGCGCAGATAATTGATCGCCGTTTGAATGTCGCCAATGCCGGCGTCTTGGTCAAATGCGGTCATCAGGCCGAAAGCTTTTTCAAGCTCTTCGTCATTCGGGTCGGTGATCGAAACATTGGGCTCCAAGCGCCAGAACAGGTCAAGCGCCAGCGCGCAATAGCCTTCGCCGGCGAGCCAGTCGGCGACGCTTTTAATATTTGGGTTAACGCCAAAGATTTCTTGGATCACGACAACGCCGGGCGCGGGGCCGTCTTGGGCGGGGCGGGCGAGATAGGCGTCGAACGCGCCGCCATCGGTCGGGATCGATATGGTCTGTGTCTGGCTCATTATGGTTCCTCCAAATAAAACTTTCAAAAATTCAGCGCGTGGGCGACCGGTCCGTTTGCCGACGCAAAATAAGATCGTCAAGTTGTGCAATTAGTTTTTCAGCTTCGTGAACCGGAGGCAAGCATTGTTGGCCCGGGCACAAATAGGCGGTTGCGCGACCCCCGACAGCTTGCTTGGCATGGGCGGGGTGGCCGCGCGGCAGCTCCGCATCCGGCGGCAATTCGACAATCAACAGATCAACAATCGGGTGCTGGCTGGCGGCACGCACCAGCGCTTCGGTGGCCGCATCATCCGGCACGGTGCAAATTACCAATGTCGCCAGGTTGTGGCTGGTGGTGATGGCTTCCAATAGGCTGGTCATGGACGGGTAATTTTGGGCGAGCATGCCGGCCAGCGCCGTGGCTATGGCGCGCGCGCGCTCGGCATAACCCATATTTCCGGTGAGCTGGGCCAGGGCTGCAAACACGCGCAGCGCCACGGCATTGGTCGCAGGCATGGCATTGTCCTGCACATTGCGGTTGCGTACCAGAAGACCTTCAAGGCCATCATCATTTTCAAAATAACCGCCGCGTTGCGTGTCGGCATAAGCAGCGTCGAGCGCGCCCATAAAGCCGATGGCGGTTTGCAAATAGGCGGGTGTGCCGGTCACCTGATAAAGCGCGATGGCGGCCTCAGCTGCGTGCACCAGATCGGCGGCCAAACACACATCAAGCTGATGCACAGTTTTATCGAGGCGTCGGGCGCTGTGCACCAGCCGTCCGGTCTTGCGCCCCTTGACAGTTTCGCTGAGGTCGCGTTGCAGCGCATCGAAAGCGCGCATGGCAAGCGCGCGCCACGTCTCATTGCGAAAGCTTTGTGCCGCGTGCGCCAGCGCGGTGATGGTCATGGCGTTCCAGTCGGCCAGTATTTTGTCATCGCGCGCAGGCCGCGGGCGGGTATTGCGCCGCGCAAGCAGGGCGCTGCGTGCGCCATTGAGCGCTGCCTCGACATGATGCGCGTCGGGTGCGTCGACGGCATGCAACCTGTTCAAAATATTGCGATTTTCAAAATTGCCGTCGGGCGTTATGCCATAAGCCTCTGAAAATACTGCTGTTTCGTCACCCAGCACATTTTCGATTTCGGTTGGTGTCCAGATGTAAAACAACCCCTCTGCGCCTTGCGTGTCGGCGTCCAGACTGGCGGCAAAGCCACCGTCGGGCAGCTGCGTTTCGTCCATAAGCCAGTTAATCGTGGCGTCAATGCGCGCTGCGAAAATCGGATTTTTGGTCGTGCGCCATAGCCGCGTCAGCAGGTCAATGAGTTGGGCATTGTCGTACAGCATTTTTTCAAAATGCGGCACCAGCCAGGCCGCATCGACGCTGTAGCGCGCAAACCCGCCGGCGAGATGGTCATATATCCCGCCTTGGCAAATATGCATGGCGGTTACCAGCACGCCGTCGCGCAAATTTGCATCATCGGCGTGCTGCGCTTGTTGCCATAAAAAGCGATACATAAACGGTTGCGGGAATTTTGGCGCAGCGCCCAGTCCGCCTTGCGCCATATCGATATGCGCGCTCAAGCTGCGCGCAGCACGCGAGGCCAGATCGGGCGGCAGGTCACCGCGTGCGTCTTCTGCCGCGCGCGCGCGTAAACCCTCGCCCAGCGCTTTGCAGTTGCGCGCGATTTTTTCCGGCGTTTCGGCATAGACCCGCGCAAGCTCCTGCAAAATTTGCATGAAACCGGGCCGGCCATATTGCGGGGTTTTGGGAAAATAAGTGCCGCCCCAAAACGGCACACCATCGGGGTCGAGAAACATAGTGAGCGGCCAGCCGCCCTGCTCGCCCATCATTGACAGGGCGGTCATGTAGATATCATCCAGGTCGGGGCGCTCTTCGCGGTCGAGCTTGATGCACACATAATGCGCGTTCATCAGCGCGGCGACCTCGGCGTCTTCAAAACTTTCATGTGCCATGACGTGACACCAATGGCACGCCGCATAGCCAACCGACAGCAGCACGGGCACGTTGCGCCGCTTGGCCTCGGCAAAAACCGCCGGCTCCCAAGGCTGCCAATGCACAGGATTATGCATGTGCTGGCGCAGATAAGGGCTGGTGGCTTCGGTCAGTCGGTTTTGGTTGAACTGGTCTGTCATCTGCGCCACTTTAGCGAAGCCGACGGCACATGCCAGCCCTTTTGGCCGGCGTCTTTGGAAACATGATGAACGATAAAACGGCACAGACGATTTATGCTTGCGCGACCGCAGCCGGGCGCGCGGCGTTGGCGGTTGTGCGCGTGAGCGGGCCGGATTGCCGCGCCGTGCTGTCAGGCTTGGGCGCAACATGTCCGCCACCGCGCCAAGCCAGCGTGCGGCGGCTCTGTCATCCGCATACTCAAGATATGCTGGACGAGGCGCTGGTGCTGTATTTTGCCGGTCCGCACAGCTATACCGGCGAAGACGTGGCTGAACTGCATCTGCATGGCGGCACGGCCGTGGTTGCAAGCGTATTGGAGGCGCTGGCGCACCTGCCAATCTGCCGACCTGCGGAAGCCGGCGAGTTTACGCGCCGCGCGGTTTTGCACGGCAAGCTTGATCTGACCCGCGCCGAGGCGATTGCCGACCTCATTGACGCCGAGACGACCGCGCAGCAGGTTCAGGCGCTGGGCCAGTTGCGGGGCAATTTGCGCGACTTATTCGAGGGATGGCGCAATGCGCTGCACACGGTTCTGGCGCATTTGGAGGCCGATCTCGAATTTGCCGATGAAGATTTGCCCGGCGGATTGGGGCGCAGCGCCCTCGACACAGTGCCGGAGCTGCGCGCTGCGGTCGCGGGCTTCATTGGCGACCGGCGGGGCCTGCAATTACGCGCCGGTCTTCGCATCGCGCTCATCGGTGCGCCCAATGCCGGCAAATCCAGTTTGCTCAACCGCCTGGCGGGTCGCGACGCCGCCATTGTTTCGGCACGCGCGGGCACAACCCGCGACATTATCGAGATTGCCATGACATTGGCGGGCGTGCCTGTCACGCTGATCGATACTGCGGGTCTGCGCGCCGCGGGGGATGATATTGAGCGCGAAGGCGTGCGCCGGGCGTTGGCCGCCGCGCGCGATGCCGATGTCCGAATTCTGGTGTCTGCGCCTGACGCCAACGCCGAATTGCCACCGGAGGAACAACATCTGCCGCCGCCGGAGTTTCATCTGATCAATAAGTCGGATTTGGGCACCGCCAGCTGTGAAGCAAGCGACCCTGAAAGCTCGGATGCCGCGTCCGTACACGGCGTTTCGGCGCTGACGGGCGACGGCATTGATGAGTTTATTGAGGCGCTGTCGGCCTTTGTGCGGGAACAATACGCAAGCTCCGGAAGCGCGGTGTTGACGCGCCAGCGCCACCAGCAGATTTTGACCGAAGTGCTGGCGGCGCTTGACCGCGCGCTTGCCTCACAGTCGCGCGGGCTCGAACTGGCGGCCGAAGACCTGCGGCTGGCGGCGCGCGCATTGGGGCAGCTGACCGGCGCGGTGGATGTCGAGGCGCTGCTGGACATTGTCTTTGCCGATTTCTGCATCGGGAAATAAACCGCGAAATTGTCCAAAGATTGTTCCACGTGAAACACACGCCGACTTGAGTTTTCGTGAGGGGGCGGGTACAAAGCGCGCATGGAGACGATTGAACAAACTGGCTGGGACGTTATTGTCATTGGCGGCGGGCATGCCGGCTGCGAAGCGGCGGCCGCGGCCGCGCGCTATGGTGCGCGCACCTTGCTGTTGACCCATAAAATCGAAACCATTGGCGAAATGTCGTGTAATCCCGCGATTGGGGGTGTCGGAAAAGGCCATTTGGTGCGCGAAATTGATGCGCTGGACGGGCTGATGGGGCGCGTGGCGGACGCGGCGGGCATACAGTTTCGCCTGCTCAATCGGCGCAAAGGCCCGGCGGTGCATGGGCCACGCACGCAGGCCGACCGCGCGCTTTATCGCACCGCCATGCAGGCGGCGATTGCACAAACGCCAAACCTCACCGTGCACGCGGCGGCGGTCGAAGACCTCGATATTGTCGACGGGCGCATTTCAGGCGTGGTGACGGCGGATGGCGTGCGCTTTGGGGCAGGTGCGGTGGTGCTGACCACGGGCACATTTCTTGATGGGGTCATTCACATTGGCAGCGAGCGCATTGCCGCGGGTCGGCATGGGGAAAAACCCGCGCAAGCCTTGTCGCGGCGGCTATATGCGCTGGCTGAAACGCGACCCGATTTTCGTATGGGTCGCCTGAAAACCGGCACGCCGGCGCGTCTTGACGGGACGAGCATCAATACGGATGTGCTGGAGGCCCAGCCCGCGGACGCCGAGCCGGTGCCGTTTTCATTTCTGACGGAAAAAATCGTAACGCCGCAGACCGTGTGCCACATTACCGGCACGACGGCAGAAACCTTCGCCATTATTGCCGAAAACATTCAGAAATCGGCGGTGTATTCCGGCCAGATCAGCGGCGTCGGCCCGCGTTATTGCCCGTCGATCGAAGATAAGGTCGCGCGGTTTCCCGACCGCATGCGCCACCAGATTTTTCTGGAGCCTGAAGGCCTTGACGACAATACTGTCTATCCCAATGGGATTTCGACATCGCTGCCCGCAAATGTGCAAGAAGCGTTTATTCGCACCATTCCCGGGCTGGAGCAGGTGCGTATTCTGCGTCATGGCTATGCCATTGAATATGATTATGTTGACCCGCGTGCCCTGCATTCGAGCCTCGAAACCAAAGCCGTGCAGGGATTTTTCCTCGCCGGACAGATTAACGGCACCACGGGCTATGAAGAAGCCGCCGCGCAAGGCTTGATCGCCGGCCTCAACGCGGCGCGCCTCGCCGGGGGTGTGGCGCCCGCGACCTTTGACCGTGCCGAAGCCTATTTGGGTGTCATGGTCGACGATCTGGTGACGCGCGGCGTGTCCGAGCCTTATCGCATGTTTACCGCGCGCGCCGAATATCGCCTGTCGCTGCGCGCTGACAATGCCGATCAGCGACTGACACCAAAGGGCATGGCGTTGGGCCTTGTCGGGGCGCAGCGCGCAGCTTCGTTTGAGCAAAAAATGGCGCGCCTGGATGCGGCGCGCGCCGAAGCGGCAAAGCTGAGCCTGACACCGCCCGAAGCCGCCAAACACGGGCTTCGCTTGCGCGCTGACGGGGTGCGCCGGTCGCTGTTGGATTTGCTGGCCTATCCCGAAATCGGCTGGCGCGAAGTTGAGGCTGTCTGGCCGCAGCTTGCAAGCTGGCCGCTTGACGTGCGCTTGCAAGTTGAAACCGATGCGCTGTATGCGGGTTATATTGACCGGCAGGCAGCCGATATTGAGGCGTTTCGGCGCGATGAGGCGCTGCGCCTGCCGACGGATATTGACTATCTGGCGCTTGAGGGCATGGCGACGGAAGTGCGCCAAAAGCTTGCCGCGGCGCGCCCGGCGACACTGGGCCAAGCGGCGCGTTTGGACGGCATGACACCGGCCGCCCTGACCTTGCTGCTGCACCATGCCCGCAAAGGCCAGCGCGCCGAAACCGCTGCCGAGTAGGGCGCCACAGCCGATGGATCCTGAAATCTTTGCCACGCAGTTCAATGTTTCACGTGAAACATTGACGCGCTTGCTGGCTTATCAGGCGCTTTTGGGGCGCTGGCAACAGCGTATTAATCTGGTCGGCCCGGCAACGCTTGATGACTTTTGGGCGCGCCATGCGGCAGACTCGGCCCAAATTTTGGCGCTGGCCGGCACGCGCCGGGTTTGGCTGGATTTGGGGAGTGGCGGCGGGTTTCCGGGGCTGGTGGTGGCCATCATACAGGCAGATCTGGGCGGGCATGTGCATTTGGTCGAGAGCGATGGCCGGAAAGCAGCGTTTTTACGCACGGTTATCCGCGAGGTGGGCGTGCAAGCAAGCGTGCATCATCTGCGCGCCGAGGCATTGGCTGATTCCGGGGCGGCTTTTTTGGCCGATGTGCAGGTAATTAGCGCGCGAGCTTTGGCTCCGCTGCCCGAATTATTGGCGTTGGTCGCGCCGTTTTTCAATTCATCCACAATTGCGCTGCTGCATAAGGGCGCTGGCTGGCAAGATGAATTGACGCGCGCCGAGCAATGGTGGAATATTGATGCAGAGGTTCATCCAAGCCGAACCCATGACGCCGCGCGTATCTTGCACTTGCGTCATCTCAGCCGTCGCGGAGGGGCCTCGTGAGTGTTGAGATTATTTTGAAGTAGCCGCATTTTTAGGGATTTGTGCCCTGATGGGGCATGATCGGGAATATAAGCGATGAGCGCAGACCCAGCAGCACTTGAAAATCAGACGGCGGTTTCCGGCCCCCGTATTTTGTGCTTGGCGAACCAAAAAGGCGGCGTTGGCAAAACCACCACGGCGATTAATCTCGGCACGGCGCTGGCGGCTATTGGCGAAAAAGTGCTGCTGATTGATCTTGACCCGCAAGGCAATGCCAGCACCGGACTGGGCGTGAGCCAGAATGACCGCACTATTACCAGTTTTGATGTGCTGCTGGACGAGTGCGGGCTGGCCGAGGCGGTGCGCAGCACGGCTGTGCCGGGCTTTGACTTGTTGCCCGCCAGCATGGATTTGCTGGGTGTTGAGGTTGAGTTGGCCGACAATCCCCGCCGCATGCACCGGCTGGCCGATGCGCTGGCGGCCTTGCCGGATTTGCCGGCTTCGGGCGGGGGGCGCTATCAATATGTTCTGATCGATTGTCCGCCGTCGCTGAATATGTTGACCTTAAATGCCATGGTTGCCGCGCAATCCGTCTTGGTGCCATTGCAATGCGAGTTTTTTGCTCTGGAAGGGCTCAGCCAGCTGACCCAGACCATCGAGCAGGTGCGGCACAGCCTCAATCCGGCTTTGGATATTCAGGGCATTGTGCTGACCATGTATGATTTGCGAAATAATTTATCCGGCCAGGTTGAGGCCGACGTGCGCGGGCATTTCGGATCATTAGTGTATCAGAGCGTGATCCCGCGCAATGTTCGCGTTTCAGAGGCGCCGTCATTTGGTAAGCCGGCGCTGTTATATGATCACAAATGCAGCGGCAGTTTGGCTTATATGGAGCTGGCATCTGAACTGATCCAACGCGAGCGCGCACGCGCCGCCGCCGCCTGATGCGGTGCTGCTGCCAATCGAGGGTTTCATGACAGAAAAAAAAGCCGGGACGGAAAGAAAAAGAGGGTTGGGGCGCGGCCTGTCGGCATTGATCGGCGAAGCCCCGCCCATCGGTACCAATCCCGAAGCCGGTTCAAAAGCGGGTGCGAGCGAAACGGCGGTTTCGGGTTCCGGTTTGCGGATGTTGGGCACGGACCAGTTGCAGGCGGGGGCGTTTCAGCCGCGCCGTAATTTCGATGCGGATGAGCTGCAAGCACTGGCTCAGTCTTTTGCCAAATCGGGCATTTTACAACCACTGGTTGTGCGCCCGCGCAAAGGCGCACCCGACCAGTTTGAAATCATTGCCGGCGAGCGGCGCTGGCGCGCGGCACAAATCGCCAAGCTGCACACCGTCCCCGCTTTGGTGCAGGAGTTGTCCGACAGCGAAGCGCTGGAAATTGGCATCATCGAAAACGTGCAACGCGCAGACCTCAACCCGATTGAAGAAAGCGAAGCATATCAACGGCTTATCGACGAATTCAGCTATACGCAAGCCGAGCTTGCTGAAGTGGTCGGCAAAAGCCGCAGCCTTATTGCCAATTTGCTGCGGCTGGCTCAAGCGACGCCGGGCTTGCGTGACCTGCTGGTCACGGGCGCGCTCAGCATGGGCCATGCGCGCGCATTGCTGGGCCACCCCGATGCCGATGCGCTGGCGCGTCGCGTCGTTGCCGAAGGCCTCAGCGTGCGGGCGATCGAGGCGCTGGCGGGTGAAAACGCTGCAGGCAAGGCGGCCGGAAAAAAATCGGGCGGCAAGGCCGCCAAGCCGGACGCCAAAGACGCCGACACCCGCGCCGTCGAAAAAACCCTGGCTGATGCGCTGGGCTTGCAGGTCGATATCCGACATCAGGAAACCGGCAGCGGCACGGTGAACATCACGTATAAATCGCTCGACCAGCTCGACGCGGTCATTGCGCGGCTATTGTCCCAAAACTAACGACCCAAATCAGCGCTGTGCGGCGCGCGCGATACGCAGCAAAATCTGTCCGGCGACCGCCTCGGGCAGTCGCGTCCCCGCCGCGCGCATGGCGCGCGCATCAATTTCGCTTTTGTGCAGCAACGACAGCGCGCGTTCGATTTTGCGGCGCGACCAAAGCCGGAGTTGATTTTCCACCAGCGGCTTGCGCCGGAAGTGCAATGGTGGGCGAAACGCCGAAAGCGCTTGCGCTTGCGGGGTGCCGGTTTCGATAAGGCCGGTGGCGATGTGCAAGGTCTGAAAATGCCGACGTACCGCGCCCAGCGCTGTTTGCAGGGTTTGGCCGCCGGCCGTTAGCCGCGCGAGCGCTTGGTCTGCCGCCGCCACGCGGCCCAGCGCCACCGCGTCGATCAGGCTGTCCAGCGTCAGGGTCGATTGATCACCCAATGCGGCATCGACATCATCCAGCGTGATGAGCGCCGTCTCGCCGGAAAAGCCCGCACTGCCGCGCGGCCCTTTATAAAGCACCAGCCGCTCGATTTCGCGGCGCATTATCCCGCGATCGGTCGCCAGGCGCGCGACAGCCGCTTCCAGCGCGGCGGCCTCAATGCGAAAGCCTTCCGCGTCAAGCTGGTCGCTCATGATTTGGGCGATTGGGCGGGCATCGGCTTCAAAACACGGCAGAGCCATGGCGAGCTTGTGGTTCTCGACCAGCTTGCGTAACGCCGCCGCGGGGCGCAAGGCAGCCGTCTCTATAATTACCAGAGCGGCTTGCGTGGGTGCCGCCAAATAATCTTCGGCCGCGCGCGCAACCTGGCCGCCGTCGCCGCGCACCAGAACCAGTTTTTTATCGCCAAACATCGGAATGGCCGCGGCTTCATCGGCAAGGCGCCCGCCGGTAACATCGCTATCGTTCAAATCAACGCGCTGCAGCGGATCCGGTTCGGCACCCAAAAAGGCCGCACTCAGGCGTTGCCCGATATCGCGCACGCCGCCCTGATCCGGTCCATATATCAAAATCAGCACCGGCATGTCGGGTGGCGGAAATGCATCGACAAAAGCCTCGACCTTGTTCGCCGTCAGCTTCATAGGGCGTTGCGGCCGACATTGACCGCCAAGTCGGCCAGCAAAAATTGGATGTCCGATGCGATGCGGTCAAGCGCTGTGTTGCGCAAGCTGGCCTCGGTTTCCTGATTGGCCAATTCGCTGGAACTGCGGTTATAGCTCGACGACACACGCAAGGCGCGCGTTTCGACAATGTCCCCCGATGCGTTTTCCAAGCGCACATTGGCCGTCATCGTCAAATCGATGCGCTCGGTGCTGCCGTCGGTCGCGATCAGTGCATCGCGGCGGGCTTCGTCGAGCGTCACATATAAGGCCAGCCCGCCGGTTTCGGCAGATGTGAAGCGCCCGCGCAACTGGTTGCCAAGATAGCGTCCGGCGCGGGTGTCGGGTAAATCAAGTTTGCTGATCGGCGTGGTTTGGCCGGCATTGTCGCGCACGGCGTAAACCGGCTCAAACCCGCATCCGGCAACGAGCAATGACACAATAATCAAAAGCGGGACAATGACATGCGGGGCGGCGAAAATCGGGTCGGGTTTTTTACACAACGAAATTGACAATACGCCCCGGCACAACAACGCATTTCTTGATCGGTTTGCCATCGAGAAACTTCTCCACTTGTGGTTCGGCCCGTGCAAGTTGTTCTATCGTAGCCTGATCTGCTGATTTCGGCACAGTAATTTCTGCGCGGCGCTTGCCATTAATCTGCACGGGCAGCGTGACGCTGTCTTCGACCAGCGCGGCCGCATCGGCTTGCGGCCAATGCGTCTCGGCGACCAGACCCTCATGCCCCAGCAGGCGCCAGCAGCTTTCAGCCAAATGCGGCATCATTGGCGCGAAAAGCTGCACCAGCACGCATAATCCGGATTTCAAAACCGCGCGCTCTGTGTCATCTGTCGGCGTGAACCCCGACAGTTCATTGGCGAGATTGTAAATTCGCGCAACCGCGCGATTAAAGCCCAGAGTTTCGAGGTCTTGGGTCACGTCATGAATGCTGCGATGGATTGTGCGGTACAGATCACCGGTTTGCGCCGTTAGTTTGTCGGCCTGGAAGTCTTGCGCGTTCACGCCATCCAGCGCGTCGGCCTGGGTGCTGATCAGTCGCCACACGCGCTGAACAAATCGCCAAGCGCCGTCCACGCCTTCTTGCGTCCATTGCACGTCGCGCTCGGGTGGCGAGTCCGACAACATGAACCAGCGCGCCGTATCTGCGCCATAGGCAGCGATAATATCGTCAGGGTCGACAACATTTTTCTTCGACTTGGACATTTTCTCAATGCCGCCAATTTCCACGCGCTGGGTGGGGTCGTCTTTCAAAAATGCACCGTCTTCGCGGCGTTCAACCTGTTCGGGCAGCAACCAGTTTCCCGCCGCATCACGATAGGTTTCGTGGCAGACCATGCCTTGGGTGAACAGGCCGGCAAACGGTTCATCCGTGCCCAAATGCCCTGTGCGGTGCATGGCGCGCGCGTAAAACCGCGCATAGAGCAAATGCAAAATAGCGTGTTCGATGCCACCTATATATTGGTCAACCGACATCCAGTAATCGGTCGCCGCGCGGTCGGTGGGGGCGTCGGGGGCAAGGCCTGTAAAGCGCGCATAATACCAACTGCTGTCGACAAATGTATCGAACGTATCGGTTTCGCGTAGCGCATCGCCGCCGCATTCGGGACAGCTGGTATGCTTCCAGTCCGGATGATGGTCGAGCGGATTGCCCGGCCGATCAAAACGCACATCTTCCGGCAAGGTAACGGGTAATTGCGCGCGCGGCACCGGAACCGCCCCGCAATGCGGGCAATGGATGATCGGTATCGGGCAGCCCCAATAGCGCTGACGCGAAACGCCCCAATCGCGCAGACGGAAATTCACTTGGCGCGCGCCGCGCCCCGCCTCGACAAATCGCGCAATGATTTGCGCCTGCGCAGCCTTCGGGCTCAGCCCGTCAAAATCGCCAGAATTGAACAAATTGCCATCGCCCGTATAGGCCAGCTCGGCAATATCAAATGAGGCATCGGCATCGGCGGGTCGCACCACCGGGCGCACGGGCAGGTCGTATTTGCGGGCAAAATCCAGGTCGCGCTGGTCGTGCGCGGGGCACGCGAAAATCGCGCCCGTGCCGTATCCCATCAGCACAAAATTTGCCACATAGACAGGCAGCAGCCAGTCTGGGTCGAGCGGGTGACGGACAAAAAGCCCGGTGTCATAGCCCAGCTTTTCCCCGCCCTCAATATCGCTTTCGCTGGTGCCGCGGGCGGCACATTTGGCTCTGAAATCGGCCAGCGCCGCATCGCGCGCCGCCAGTTCGAGTGTCAGCGGATGGTCGGGCGAGAGCGCACAAAAACTCGCCCCGTAAAGCGTGTCGGGCCGGGTCGTGTAAATCTCAATATCGCTGAAGCCGCCCACCGCTTCGGCCAGTTCAAACCGGCACGCCAACCCCTCTGAGCGCCCAATCCAATTGGCCTGCATGAGGCGCACTTTTTCCGGCCAGCGCGTCAAACCGTCAAGCGCGCCGAGCAGGTCATCGGAAAAATCGGAAATTTTCAAAAACCACTGGGTCAGGGCGCGCTGCTCAACCGCCGCGCTCGAGCGCCAGCCCTTGCCGTCAATCACTTGCTCATTGGCCAATACGGTTTGATCGACCGGATCCCAGTTGACAATGCTCTCGCGCCGGTCGACGAGGCCAGCCTCTAAAAAATCGAGAAACATAGCCTGTTCGTGCCGGTAATATGACGGATCGCAAGTGGCAAATTCGCGCGACCAGTCAAACGACAATCCGAGCGATTTCAATTGCGCGCGCATCGCGTCAATATTGGCGTAGGTCCATGTCGCCGGATGCGTACCTTTTTCAATCGCCGCATTTTCAGCCGGCATGCCAAACGCGTCCCACCCCATCGGGTGCAACACATTAAACCCTTGCGCCTTTTTGAACCGCGCAATCACATCGCCCATGGCATAATTGCGAACATGGCCCATGTGAATGCGCCCCGACGGGTAGGGAAACATTTCCAGCACATAATATTTCGGCTTGCCGCAATCCGGGCCCAGCGCCTTGAAGCAGTCAGCGGCTTCCCAAGCAGATTGCCAGTCGCGCTCGCTTACGGACGGGTCATAGCGTGACAAGGAGGTGCCTCCGGTGGTTTTGGGTGCGGGCTATCTCGCGCTCTGGCGCGCAACCTTGAAGTCGCGGGCGCGGGTCAGAACCAAATTTTCAAGCTGGCGGCCAACATTTGCTGTGGGCGCTGCGTTCACCCAGGAGCCATCGCGGCGCACCTGTTTGAACAATGTGACGCGCAGCGCATCGGCGCGCAGCGTACGCCCGCTAATGACGACATTGGCCTTGAAGCGTTCATCCGGCTGGCTTGGATCATTATACCAATCAGTGATGATCACGCCGCCATCCGGGTCAGCCGAGGCCAGCGGCATGAAGGACAAGGTGTCCAGCGCGGCGCGCCATAAATCGGCATTGACCGCAAGACTGTTTTCGGCCTGCCGGTCACCCCCTGTCAGCCCGCCAAAAGTAAGCCCGATGGTGGAAAAAAGCGAGCCGCTTTCAGCATCCGCCATATTGTCCTTGGTCGGATAATCATCCTCGAAAACAACATCATCCGCACATGCCGCCAATGTGGCGAGCGTGACAAGAATGAGGGTGGTGCGGCGCACGCGTCTTGCGCCATTACGAAAATACGAAAGATCAGGCAATTTGGGGGTCATTATTTTGTCCAGCAAGAGAAATAAAAAAACACTTCACTGTATTATGGTGCACGTGTGCAAATGTAAAGAAAAAGCAAGGGTCAGGGTTTGAAAATTAACGCCCGCGCAACACGCTTTATGGCCTATCGAGCGCCGCTGTGAAGAGCCGTGATCGCGGCATAGCCCGCCACGGCACCGCTGCCGGCAAGGCGTTTGAAGCGCGTTTCGTCAAGCCCGCCCAGCGCATAGACGCAAAGACCGCGGCGCGCGGCATAGTGGGCGAGCGCCAAAAAATTAAACGCGCCCAGCCCCGGCGCGCCGATATGCGAGGCGGTCGGAAAGACGGGCGAAACAAGCACGCCGCTAAAACCGTTTCGCGCGGCGCGGTCAATCTCGGCGCGGCTATGGGCTGCGGCGAGCGATCGACCACGCAAGGCGCGCGGTAATGGGCGGGTCGCGCAGCGCGCCGGCGCGTGATAGCCCGCCCCCAGCCGGAGGGCGAGCGCGCTGTCTGCGCCGATGAAAAATTGATGACCGTGCTGGCGGCAGCACGTGAACATGGCGCGCGCCAGTTCCGGCCTCCGGACGTGGGCGTAGTCGCGCAAAATAACCCCGCTGCGCGGCGGCAAAGCGGCAAGTGCCGACGACCAGTCGGGAAACCGGTCGAGGTCGGTCATCAAAAGCCGCCGCGGAATGGAGGGCGGAAATAGGATTGGCCTTGCTCCGAAAAACATCGCAAAATAGCTTGTCTCGCACACAAGCTTGGCACAAGCGAAACTTGCAGGCGGGGCATGTTTTGAACCCCCGGCGCGGCGACCCTGCTTAACTTATTTGTCGAATTAATGGGCAAGATCAATAGTGAAGACCAGTATGGAAGACACATCCGAAAAAACCGCTGCGGCGCGGCTGCGCGAGTTGAAAGCCGAATTGTCAGACCTTGCCCGGCGCAATGCGCGCGCATCCGGCGATATTGAGCTGATCGCCGTATCGAAAACCCATGGCGCGGATGCCATCCGCCCGGTTCTCGAGGCGGGCCATCGCGTTTTCGGAGAAAATCGCGTGCAGGAGGCCGCCGAAAAATGGCCGGCCCTGCGCCAAGCCTATCCCGATACACAGCTTCATCTTATCGGCGCCCTGCAAAGCAATAAAGCAGACCAAGCGGTGGATTTGTTTGACACCATTCACAGCCTTGACCGGCCAAAACTTGCCGCGGCGTTGGCGCGCGCCATGGCGGCCAGCGGTCGTCGCCCGCGGCTTTTCGTGCAGGTCAATACCGGCGATGAGCCGCAAAAAGCCGGCGTGTCCGTTATGGATCTTGCCGATTTTGTCGAACAGTGCCGCACCGAATATAAATTACAAATTGACGGCTTGATGTGTCTGCCGCCCGCGCATGAGGCGGCGGGGCCGCATTTTGCGTTGCTGGGAAAATTGGCCGCGTCGCTCGACATGGCGCATCTGAGCATGGGGATGAGCGCCGATTATGCCGAAGCCGTTTCCTTGGGGGCGACGCATATACGCCTTGGGACGGCGATTTTCGGGCCGCGCGGCTAGCCCACCTGCACAATGCTTGTGTCGGTGATATGGGTCAGAATATGTCCCATGACAGCGCGTGCGACAGCGATGCAGCCGCGTGTCGGCTGGAAAGTATTTTTCTCCAGATGCAGAAAAATCGCGCTGCCCGCAGGCGCCACGGGCGGGTCATCATTGTAGCCCAGTTCCAGAAATATGTCGTACAGGCCGTCATCACGCCACAATATTTCGTGCGACCCGTCAAAGGGCAGTGCAACAGGAAGATTATATTCAGCCCTGTCAACATCGTCACACCAGCCGCTTTTCCTGCTTATTTGGGAAATTTGCAGCGCCGTGATGGGGCGCGCTTCGCGGTCGGGGCGATACCAGATGCGGCGCACCGGCCAAGCGCCAATGGGCGTTGTGCCGTCGCCTTCCGACTTTGCTGCTGCCATGCCGCCGCTGCCCAGCGCGCAAGGCGCACTCAAATCACCCATTTTCAAGACACCGCGCGATTGCATCGCGGCAGGGGTTACAAAAATATCCATATTGCAAAACTAGCAAGGCGCGCGGGCGGGTCAAGGCGTGCAGAAAAAAGGGTCGTCAAAACACCCCCGACATGCCTAAAAATAACCAAAGCATGTGGCACGTCTTCTCATAAGCCGCCACACGCTTTAGAGTAGATGGCCTGTAGGGAGGTGTCCATGTCGGTCGAGTGCCGCATACTTGTCGTGGAGGATGACGAGTTGCTGATTGAGGCTTTGCGCGAGCAATTTGAGCTGCACGCAGAGTTCGAGCTTACTTTCGCGCGCAGTGCTGCCGCGACGCTTGATCTGGTGGCGCAAGCCGAGTTCGATCTGATTTTGCTTGATGTCGGTCTGCCCGATCAGGACGGGCGCGAGACCTGCAAAATTTTACGCCGCCAGAAAGTGACCGCGCCGATCATCATGCTAACCGGGGCTGCAACCGAGGCTGATACGATTTTGGGGCTTGATGCGGGGGCCAATGATTACGTTATCAAGCCGTTCCGCTTCGGGGTGTTGTTGGCGCGCATCCGCGCCCATTTGCGCCAGTTTGAAACCAGCGACGCCGCCATTTTGCAATTCGGCCCTTACGAGTTCAGACCCGCGATGAAGCAATTAATGACGCAGAGCGGCGATAAAATCCGCCTGACGGAAAAAGAAACCAATATTTTGAAATTTCTCTACCGCGCCAGCGCCGCGACCGTGTCACGCGAAACGCTGCTGCATGAAATATGGGGCTATAACGCGCAAATCACCACGCACACGCTGGAAACGCATATTTACCGGTTGCGTCAAAAAATCGAGGCCGACCCGTCCAACGCCAAATTGTTGGTCACCGAAGAGGGCGGCTATCGGCTGGTCACCGCAAGCGGGTGAAAAGCGGCTCCAATGCGTCATTGGCCGGATAGCCGGTGGCGAATTGCGCCGGCATGCGGCACGCCCGGCCTGTGGAAATTTTTATCGTCGCAAAATCACTCATGGCAAAGGCCAGCGTTGTGCCGGTGCCCTGCAATATGATCTGAAAGCGCCGCCGCAGGCGCACGCGCCCGTCATTGGCGGTGATCCAAGTTGCAATCAGCGCCGTGGTGTCGGGTGGGCATGCGGCGCGGTAATCTATTTCATGGCGCGTGACAACGAAGCCGCAATCAAGATCACGATATGCGGCAAAGTCAAATCCCAATGCTTTGGAATGGGCCCAGGCCGCGCGCGCGATCCAGCCCAGATAGACGACATTATTGACATGGCCGAAATCGTCAATGTCGGCGGCGCGCACGTCTACGCCAAGCACATGCGGGTCGGGGGCGATAAATTCCGGGGTGGCGATTTTATCCATGCGCTGTCCTAACATGGCCCGGGTGCGCGCGTCACGCGCCTTGAATTTCGTGAGTGGCGTGTCTAACCTGTAAACATCGGTTTCCCACAAGTTCAGGAGTTCGTATGAGCGCGCCCGCCCAAATGCCGGAAAATCTTGGTCAAGCCCGCGACGGGTTCACAACCGACGCCGAAAGCTGGCCGCCCAATGTTAAATCGGCGCATAAAAAACCCTCGCCGACATCGGCCCATTTGGGCCTCGAATTGCTGGCGGTTAATCAGGAGGCCGGCATTGTCGAGATGGCGTTTAACGCAACCGACAAGCTGTGCAATAAATGGGGTGGGATCCAAGGCGGCAATGTCGCTGCCATGCTGGATGACGCCATGGCCTTTGCCATCGGGCTCAACCTTGACTGGGGACAAATTAGCCCAACATTAGAGATAAAGGTGTCCATGCTCGCGCCTGCGCGCCCGGGCCGCATATTGGCGGTGGGGCGTGTTTTGCGGCGGGGCCGGTCGGTCGGTTTTGTCGAGGGCGAACTGTATGATGCCGAAGGGCGTTTGCTGGCGGCCGGGTCGTCGACAGCAAATTTCGTAACGCTCAAAAAGCCCGACGCGTGATCGACAAGAAACACGCATCGAGGGTTCTCCGTGTCGAAAAATCGGGCGCGTCAATGTAAGGGAGACACACCATGACACACTTAAATCCGCCGGACGCGGCAAAGCTGGACGAGGTCAAGGACGAATTGGGTTTTGTCGCCATGGCGATGGGTTTTGAGCCGAACTCGATGAAAATTATGGCCCATCGACCGGATATTTTGCGCGGGTTTTTGGCGCTTATGGGCGCGGTTGTCGGGCCGGAAGGAGCCTTGGATCCCGGCTTGCGGCAGATGATCGCCCACATTACCAGCAGCGCTGCGGGGTGTCGTTATTGTCAGGCGCACACCGCCCACGGTGCCGAGCATGCCGGCGTGGCGCAGGAAAAAATCGAGGCGCTGTGGTCTTATGCTGACAGCCCGCTTTTCACCGAGGCCGAGCGCGCCGCCCTGGCGCTGGCGCAGGCCGCGGGCAGTGTGCCGAACCAAGCCGAAGCCGCCCATTTTGAGGCGCTCAAGGTGCATTATTCTGCGGCGGAGATTGTTGAAATCACCGCGGTGATTGCCGCCTTTGGCTTTTTGAACCGCTGGAACGACACGCTCGGCACGACGCTGGAAGACAGCCCGCTGGCGTTTGCCGAAGCCAGTTTGCGCGCGTCCGGCTGGTCGGCCGGCAAGCACGCTTAATTGCGGAACGGCGTCTGTTATGCGTACTTCATCTCCCACGGCGACAATGCATAAAAAAGACTGGCGTCTGAACGAGGTTACGGACGAGCTGAACGCGCGCCCGTTTCCGCGTTTCGGGCTGCCAACAAATATTTTCCGCCTGTGTGCCGCCGGGCCCGACGCCTTCACCTCGATACAGGCGTCGCTGTCCGAATTACTGCCCGATCTGGACTGGGATCCCGCCGAGCAGGGCAAGCTCATTCGCGGCACGCTGGGAAATTTGCGGGTCAATATTGAGCGGCACACCGAATTTGTCTCGGTTACGATTATCGACGCCGACGGAACCCAGCAATCGGCGGCCAAGCATTTGCCCGATGACTGGGCCGCGCGTCTGTCGGGCGAAATTGTCGTTGCCGTAGACTGTCTGTGCCGTCCGCGCGGATCCGGAACCGAAGGCTGGACATGCGCGAGCCAGCTTGAAGGTGGACTGGCGTCAGCGTTTTTCGATTTCAAAGTGGCCGAAGACGGGCATACGAAAATCTATCTGGAGTTTGACCCGCAAACCGACGTCCGCGACATTGGCCGCGTGGCGCTGCAAGTGCTGGAGATCGAGACCTATCGTTCTTTTGCGGCCTTGGGCTTGCCCGATGCGCGCGCTGCACAAGCCGAGCTGATCGGCATCGCCAGCCGAATTCCGCAAACGCCAATCGGGTTTGACGATCCGGCGCTGGCTGAGGAACGCTTCGCGGCACTTTCATCGCTGGCAGCCGAATTGGAAGAGATCTGGCGCGCCACCTCATTTCGGTTCAGCGCGTGTCAGGCATATTGGGCGCTGGTGCAGGCGCGGCTCAGCTCGTTGCAGGAAACCCCGCTCGACAGTCGGCTGACCGTCGGTGCGTTTCTGGAACGCCGCTTGCGCCCGGCGGTTGCAACCTATCAGTCGACCGAGCGCCAGCGTCATGATTTGGCCGAGCAGGTCGGCAATATGGCGACGTTTTTGCAAACGCGCATCGAATTGGGGCTGCAACGCCAAAATGCCGAATTGCTGGCCTCGCTCAATCGCGGCACCGAACGCCAGTTACGTCTGCAGCGCACGGTAGAAGGCGTATCGGTGGTGGCGATCAGCTATTATACGGTGAATTTATCGCTCTATCCCGCCGCTTGGCTGGTTGAGCGGTTCCCGTTCATTGACGGCGTCGTTGCGCGTGCTGTGCTGGTTGGTGTGATCGTGCCGGTTGTTTGGCTGCTGATCCGGCGGCTGTTGCGGTTCTCTGAGCCCGAAGACGCAGCCTAGGCCGCTGACCGCGGTTTTAACCGGACTGTAAAACCTTGAAGTTTTGAGACGTTTTAAACGGTGAGTCGCGTTTGCCGGTGTGAATATGCGATCCGCGGTCTGCGCGGTGGCGTTTTCGTGTTATGCTGGAAAACGGATAAAGGGGTGTTTTGATGTTGTGTAAGCGCGTCGTCGTATCGCTTAGCCTGTTTTTCACCTGCGCCCAAAGTCAGGGCGCGGATGTCAATCGCGCATTCGCCGCCGCGCAAAGCGGTGATTTTGAAACCGCGCTTGAAGAATGGATGCCGCTGGCCGAGCAGGGGTTTGCGCGCGCGCAATATAATGTTGGCGTGATGCACGAAATGGGCGAAGGCGTGCCGCAATATTACCGCACCGCGGTCAAGTGGTACACGCTGGCGGCCGAGCAGGGATATATATTCGCGCAGTATAATTTGGCGTTGAAATATTACCGCGGCGACGGTGTCGCCAAAGACCCCAACGCGGCTGTGAAATGGTACACGCTGGCCGGTGAGCAGGGGCATGTGAAGTCGCAATATAATTTGGCGGTGATGTATGACACCGGCGACGGTATTCCCGAAGACAATGCCGCCGCGCTGAAATGGTACACGCTGGCCGCCGAGCGCGGCCACATCAAGGCGCAGTATAATCTTGGCCTGAAATACGACAATGGAACCAATGTGCTCGAGGATGATGAAACAGCCTTTGAGTGGTACAAGCTGGCCGCCGACCAGGCCGATGGCAGGGCTGAGTTTCAACTGGCCTCAATGTATGATCGCGGCGAAGGCATCGCGCAGAGTTATCCGACCGCCATTCGCTGGTACACGCGCGCGGCGCGCAAAGGCTATGCCAGTGCCCAGTTCAATCTGGGCCTTAAATATGATGTTGGGCTTGGCGTGCCGGAAAATGACGAACTTGCCGTCGAGTGGTACACGCGCGCCGCCGAACAGGGCCATGTCAAATCCGAATATAATCTGTCGGTCATCAATGAAGGAACCGGCGCCACGGTTTTGGAAGACGGCAGGTTCACGGCTGAGTTGCGGCGGCTGGAAAAGGAAGAAAAATATCAAAACATCGAATTTAACCCGGATTTTCAGGCGCTGGTGATCCGCCAGGGGCGCTCGCCAAGCCCCGACTCGGTGCAATGGTATGCGATCAAACGCGAGGCGGAAGACCTTGCGCCAAAACTGGACCTGGCGGAAAAATATTCGGAGCGCAACCAGATATTGGGCAAAAACACCACGCCGGAAGCTTGGTTCACCCCGACCGCCGAGCGCGGCAGTCCCAATGCCCAGTTCAGTCTGGCATTGGTTTATGATTTGGGCGAAGGCGTGGCCGAAGACGACGCCTTGGCGGCACGCTGGTATGAACGCGCCGCCGAGCAAGGCCACATTGAAGCCAGGTATAATCTGGGCGTGGCCTATGACACGGGCGCAGGCGTTCGCGAAAATGACGAAACCGCCGCGTCGTGGTATTTGCTGGCCGCCGAGCAGGGCGACATGAAATCACGGTTTAATCTCGGGGTGAAATATTCGCTGGGCAGCGGCGTTGCCAAAAATGACGAAACCGCCGCCTCTTGGTATGCGCTGGCTGCCGAGCAGGGCATGGCGCGGGCACAGTATAATCTTGGCGTGGCTTATGATACCGGGCGCGGCGCTGACGAAGATCAGGCCTTGGCGGTGAAGTGGTACACGCGTGCCGCCGAACAAAATGACATAAATGCGAAATTTAACCTTGGCGTCAAAAACGAGACGGGCAAGGGCACGCCGCAAAATTTCGAAAAGGCCGTTGACTGGTATATGCAAGCCGCGCAAGCCGGGCACGCCAAAGCGCAGTATAATCTGGCGCTGAAATATTTCACCGGTGAAGGCGTGAAGCGCTCCAATGTGCGCGCGCATATGTGGGCAAATATCGCCCGATCCAATGACGTGCCGCGCAGCAAAAAACTGATTGACGTGATCGTGCGCGAAATGACACCGCAGCAAATCGCCACCGCGCAGAAACGCGCGCGCAGCTGTGCGGAAAAACAGCTTGTCGGCTGCTAAGATCGTGCGTCTTCAGTTTTTGTTTAATGGTCGCAATCGACGTGTCGGCACAGCCTGAAATTGCGGATATGCGCCAGCGCGATAAATGTGGCACCCAGCAGCGTTGTCGCGCGCTCGCCATTTTCGCCCAACAAATCGTGTCCGGCAATGGCGGCAAAAATCAGAAAAGCAATCCCGGCAGCGCCGGCAATCAATACGGACTTGTTTTTGTGGCGGCTACAGCCAAGCGACAGGCCAAAGACGCTTAACGGAATGACTGCCCAAAGCAGCCAGACATGGAAGGCCTCTTCGCCGAAAAACGTGGCGCTGATGGCCGGAAACACCCCGATAAAAAATGGCAGCGCAAGGCAGTGAACGGCACAAACAGTCGATGTTGAGACGGCAAATTTGTCAGCCAACCCAATATATTCTGTTTTGATAGACATGCGCCCGCACCCGATTTGTTAGAAAACACGACTTCGCAAATATTAATGCCAAAATCCAAGCAGAAAAGCCTGTGTCGCACAAGGCCAAGATAGGCCAAAATAGGCCAAATATAAACTCGCGGTTCAATCCCTTCAGCTTGATTAGAGAGAAAGCGCAAACCAAATTTCTGGAGCGGGCGATGAGATTCGAACTCACGACCCCAACCTTGGCAAGGTTGTGCTCTACCCCTGAGCTACGCCCGCGTCGCAGAAATATCCGTCTGAACGGAGACGCGATTTATGCACCATCGGCATGAATTTGACAAGCCCCGACCTGCGGCAATATCTGGGGTTGGCAATCGGTTGCAAAAGCCCCATCTTAACAACGAAAGGATTTTCCATGGACACGATTTCCCCGACGCCGGAGGCTGGTGCTGCAACCATCGTCGACGTCACAACCGAGAGTTTCATGGCCGATGTCATCGAGGCTTCGGCGACGCAGCTTGTGTTGCTGGATTTGTGGGCACCATGGTGCGGGCCGTGTAAGCAGTTGACGCCATTGCTCGAACAGGTCACCGCGCAAGCCAATGGTGCGGTGCGTCTGGCAAAAATGAATATTGACGAGCACCCCGCCGTCGCCCAGCAATTACAGGTTCAGTCCATTCCGGCGGTTTTCGCGTTCAAGGGCGGGCGCCCGGTTGACGGGTTTATGGGCGCGCTGCCCGAAAGCCAGATCAAGGAATTCGTAACGCGGCATTTGGACGATGAATTGGGTGCCTCACCGGTGGAAGAAATGCTTGCCATGGCTTCCCATGCGATGGACCAGGGCGATATGGCGACGGCCGCGCAGGCCTACGGTCAGGTTCTGGAACAAGACCCGGCCCATAACGGGGCTATTGCGGGTCTCGCACAAGCCCATTTCGCTGCGGGAAATCTGGCGCAGGCCGAGCAGATTCTCGCCATGGCACCAGAAAATTCATCCGATCCCGAAATTGCTGCGGCGCGGGCGACGCTGGCGCTGGCGGCAAAATCGGACGCGCTGGGCGATGACACCGGCGACCTGCTGGAGACGCTGGCAGGCGAGCCGAATAATCATCAGGCGCGCTTTGACCTTGCGCTTGTCTATCACGGTGCCGGCGAGCGCGAACATGCCATGGATGCCTTGCTGGAAATCATTGCCCGCAAGCGCGATTGGGAAGACGAGCGCGCGCGCAAGCAACTCCTCGAATTTTTTGATGCTTATGGTGCTGGCGACGAGCTCGTCGCGGCGGCGCGCCGGCGGCTGTCATCTATTTTGTTCAGTTAGGAATCCAGATGCCCGCTTTTTATGAAACCGTCGACCAATTGCCCGAACAACTGCCCGTATTTCCGCTGGAGGGCGCGCTTTTGCTGCCGCGCGGCCAGTTGCCGCTGAATATTTTCGAGCCGCGTTATTTGTCGATGTTTGAAGACGCGCTGGGGCGTGGGCGGGTGCTGGGCATAATCCAGCCCGGCGACGAAGCCGCCGATGACGGTGCGCCGCTGCAACAGGTTGGCTGTGTCGGGCGCATCACCTCGTTCAGCGAAACCGATGATGGGCGCATGATTGTCAGCTTGACCGGTATCGCCCGTTTCCGCGTGAACCAAGAATTGCAAGTCCTGACGCCCTATCGGCAGGTCGAGGCTGATTATCGCGCTTATGGCAATGACCTGATTGCTGATGTCGGTGCGCTTGATGTCAATCGCGACGGGCTGGTCGATGTGCTGCGGCGCTATCTCGAAGCCAATAATATGTCGGCCGATTGGGAGGCGATCGAGCAGTCCGGCAATGAGGCGCTGGTCAATTCCCTGTCGATTATCAGCCCCTATGGGCTGAAAGAAAAACAAGCCCTGCTGGAAGCCGAAAGCCTCGCCGAGCGCGCCGAGATTTTAATCGCGCTCACCGAAATGGTATTGGCGCAAATGGCAATGGCGACGGGCAGCAATGATAATTCGGTACAATGATACTACGGTAGAATGAGCACACCATGAGTGAACCCGCTTCCCCCGCCCCCGATAAGGCCTTGCTGGACATGCTCGTCTGTCCGGTGACACGCACAAGCCTGCGCTATGATGCGGACGCGCAAGAATTAGTGTCGGAGGCCGCCAAACTGGCCTATCCGATCCGCGACGGCATTCCGATCATGTTGCCGGAAGAAGCGCGCCCGTTGGAAGCCTAGCGCGTCTTTTCTGAGCTTGGCGCGCCCGCAAACAGATCCGAAAGCGGCCCCAAACCCTGGTCGGCCTGCCGCCGGAACGCATTTTTCAGTTCGGGCCAATTATCGGCAATAAAGCCAACGCCGCGCAAGCCTGTGGCGGCCACGGCACGCATTGGGCGTGGTCCGGAAAAAATCTCGGCCAAGCCATGAGTGCCAAACGCGCCGGCCAGCGCATCGGCGCGGCGCAAGCGGGCATAATTTTCCAGCATTGTCGCATCGCTGCACGCAAGCCCCAGCCGCCGCGCCTCGCACAGCGTGTCGACCAGCGCGCCAATGTCGCGCAAAGTGAGGTTCATGCCCTGCCCCGCAAGCGGATGAATGACATGCGCGGCCTCACCGACCAGCGCGAGGCGCGTGCCGGTAAAGGCTTCGGCGATTTGCGCTTTGAGCGGCTGGTAGGCGCGCGGCCCTGCCAGCGCCAAATGCTCGAACGGGCCGACCAGCGTTCGCGCGGCGACATTTAGCTCATGATTAAACACATCTTCATCACATTGCGCCAGCGCCGCGGCTTTGCGCGCGGGCAGTGACCAGACGAGTGCGGCGCGCGTCGGCGCAGGCAATGGCAAAATTGCCAGCGGCCCGTCGGCCAGAAAAACCTGCCGCGCAACCTGCCCATGCGGCGCACCAAGCGCGACTTCCGCACTCAGCGCATGGCTGCGATAATCATAATGCAGACAAGCGATGCCTGCGCGCGTGCGCCACTGCGATTGCGCGCCGCTGGCATCGACAAGCAAATTGACGCGCAGCTGCGTGGTGTCGGCAAATGTCAGCGTGCCTGTTTGCGGGTTGAAATCGTGCGCGGCAGCCGAAATTTGCGCTGCGCCGCCCAACGCGGTGCACGCGCGCAGCGTATCGCCGATAGCTTCGGTCAGATCCGCCAAGCTGACAATATGTGACAGCACATCGACGGGCCGGTCGGGGGTTTTTGCATCGGCAAATCGCAAAGGCAGGTCGCCATGGTTCGGCCCGCCAACGGCAATGTCCGCCACGGGCGCATGGCCGGCCTTCAGGCGTTGCCACACGCCCAGCGTTTCCAGCGCGCGGCGCGCGCCGGGGCTGAGTGCCAAAACCCGCTGCCACCTAGTATCGCGCGCGTCGCTTGGTGGTTGTGCCGCGGGTTGTACATCACCATGTACCAACTCGGCCCATACCGAAAACCCGCTTTGTGCCAGTGCCAGCGCCGTCAGCGCGGCGGAGTTGCCACGCCCCAAGACGGCTACGTCACACCGCGCGCTTTCGGCACGCGCGGGCGCGCCAGCAATGGCCTGATCGGTGGGCTTGGCTTTGGTTGTCATGCGGGTCAGACTGCCCCATTCGGCGCGCAGCGTCCAGCCCGCAACATGGGCCGCGGCGTCGCAGCTCGGCGTTTGCTCATGCCTTTTACGCCTCCCTTGCACAATATATGTCCAGCCACCCGGACAAGCTGGTGAAATTTTGTGCATACGCAGACGACCAACAGCCCCTCAAGCCAAAAAATCCCGTTAAAACAGATGCTTGCTAATTTCTATAAGACGGCACGGTTCTTGCTGAAAAAAGCCATTGTTGTGGGAGATTTCAAATGGAAAATAATATTGTAGGCGGCGACGTCTTCTTTTTGCTTATGGGCGCGATTCTGGTGTTCGCAATGCATGCAGGTTTCGCATTCTTGGAAGTTGGCACAGTCCGAGAAAAAAATCAGGTCAATGCGATGGTCAAGATCATTTCCGATTTTGCCATGTCGACCATTGCCTATTTCTTTATCGGCTATTCGGTTGCCTATGGGGTCGATTTTTTGGCTGGCGCGTCGGTCATTAGCGGTGACGGTGAAAGCGAAACTTTCGGGCCACAGGGATTAACGCTCATTAAATTCTTCTTTCTGCTGACATTTGCGGCGGCCATTCCGGCGATTATTTCTGGTGGCATTGCCGAGCGCGCGCGTTTTGTGCCGCAATTACTGGCATCGGGCGCGATCGTTGCGGTGGTATATCCGTTTTTCGAAGGCATGATCTGGAACGGCAATTTCGGCTTTCAGGCTTGGCTCGAAGAAACCTTCGGCGCGAGCTTTCATGATTTCGCCGGCTCGGTCGTTGTGCACGGCGTCGGCGGCTGGTTGGCGTTGGCGGCGGTCATTGTTCTGGGCGCACGCACCGGACGCTATGGCGACCGCGGCACGGCGTTTCCGCCGTCATCCATTCCGTGGCTGGCGCTGGGCAGCTGGCTTTTGTGCATTGGCTGGTTCGGCTTCAACGTGGTCAGCGCGCAATCGCTGGAAGGCGTGTCCGGTCTGGTCGCGGTGAACTCCCTGATGGCGATGGTCGGTGGCATTCTGGCCGCGCTGATTGTTGGGCGCGCCGACCCCGGCTTCGTGCATAATGGCGCGCTGGCGGGTCTTGTTGCGGTCTGCGCGGGTTCCGACGTGATGCACCCTATCGGTTCTTTGATTACCGGCGGCGTTGCAGGCGTCTTGTTCGTCTATTTCTTCCAGCTATGTCAGGAACGTTTGCAGATTGACGATGTGCTGGGCGTGTGGCCGTTACACGGGCTTGCGGGTGCGTGGGGTGGTCTTGCTGCGGGCATTTTCGGCACACAAGCATTGGGTGGCCTTGGCGGGGTGAGTTTTGCCGCGCAACTGGTCGGCACGCTTGTCGGCTGCGGCTTCGCGCTGGTCTGCGGTTTCATCGTATATGGTGGTCTGAAGGCGTTTATGGGTATTCGTCTGAGCGAGGAAGAAGAGCAGGCGGGCGCCGATCTCACCATCCATAAAGTCGCGGCGCGCCCGGAGGCCGGTATCAGTCGATAAGCCGGCGCGCAGAATAATCCACTGTCCAAAAGCCGCTTTGACCGCCATGCGAAAGACGCGGTATTGTAGGACAGGCTGATTCGCGGAAAGCCCGTGAAGCATCATGCTTCGCGGGCTTTTTTGGAGGTATGCATGCAAAATCGCTCTGGCCCGGACGGTTCTGGCCGTTTTGGCGCCCTGCCGCCCTCGCCCTTTGTCCGGCTGCGCGCGCTGCTGGACGATGTGACCCCAGCACAAGCGCCGGTGTCTTTGGCCGTCGGGGAGCCGCGTCACGCGCCGCCGCCGGAAGTTTTGCAGGCGCTTTCGGCTGCGCGCGACAGTTACGCCAAATACCCACCCATTGACGGCACCGCGCAATGGCGCAGCGCCGTTGCCGGTTGGTTGAGCCGTCGGTTTGATTTGGCGACAGACGTGCTCGACGAAGCGACCCAGATCTTGCCCGTCAATGGCACACGCGAGGGCCTGTTCATGGCAGCGCAAATCGCACCGCAAAAACCCGACGGCGTGGTGTTGATGCCGAACCCGTTTTATCAAGTTTATGCCGCCGCCGCGCTGTGCGCGGGCGCGCAACCGGTTTATTTGCCGACCACTGCAGCGACCGGGCATCTGCCCGATTTGGACGCGCTTGCGCCGGAGTTGTTGGCGCGCGCCCAGGCGTTTTATTTCTGCTCACCCGCCAACCCGCAAGGGGCAGTCGCTGATGCGCGCTATCTGGCGCGCTTGCTGGAACTGGCGCGCGCGCATAATTTCCTGCTGGTGGTGGATGAGTGCTACGCCGAAATATACGACCAGACGCCGCCGCCTTCGGCGCTTCAACTCATGCAGGCGTCTGGCGACAATGACCTGCCGCTAATGGTGTTTCACTCCTTGTCGAAACGATCAAATCTACCGGGGCTGCGGTCGGGATTTTGTGCCGGGGGGCGCAGTGTCATGGCGGCGATGGCGGCGTTGCGCGCCATTGCCGGCCCGCAATCGCCCTTGGCGGTGCAGCATGCTGCGGCACTTGCTTGGTCGGACGACGCACATGTGCATGAAAACCGCCAGAAATATCGAGAAAAATTCACCGCCGCCGAAACAATTTTCGCCGGCGCGTATGATTTTTATCGACCCGCCGGAGGGTTTTTTCTGTGGTTGAATGTCGGCGACGGTGAAGCGGCCGCGCGCCATCTTTGGGCCAGTCAGGGCGTGCGGGTGCTGCCCGGGGCGTATCTTGCCCGCCATGATGCACGCGGCGATAATCCGGCACATAGCTATATTCGCATTGCGCTGGTCGACGAGCAGGAGACCATGATGGCGGCGCTGAAACGCCTCAAAGACGGGCTGGAGAGTTACAATCTTGGCACCAAGGGGGCGGCGTGATGGGGCTTGTGCAACGCGCGCGCACGCACATTGATACCATGGCGATGCATGTCGGCCCGCGCCTGCGTCAGAGCGCAGGCGTGATGGCGCTGGCAGCTTTGGCAGTTGCGGCGCTGGCGCTGGTGAGCCATAACCCGGCCGACCCCAGCTTTAATGTTGCGGCCGACGGACGGGCAAAAAATTGGCTGGGCTTTTGGGGCGCGGCTTTTGCGGATTTTACCTATCAAATGCTCGGCCATGCGGTCTGGTTTGCCTATATTCCGATCGCCGCCGCCGCGCATCGCGCCATCACGCGCACATCGCTAAACTTGCCACATTTCAGGCGTATTTTGGCTGTTATTTCCGTTTTATTGGCGGCCGCAGCGCTGGCACTCACCGGCGCAACGACGCAGGCGGGTGCACCGTTTCCCGGGGGCGCGTTGGGCCAGCTTCAGGCGCGCGCGCTCCAGCCGGTTCTGGATGGTTTGGCTGTCGCGCCGTCCACGCCGATGGCCTCTTTTCTGATGTTGGCGGGTCTCGCGCTGGCGCTCGTGCTGGCGCTATTGGCAGGTGGCTGGCTGAGGCAAGCCGGACAGGTTTTGTGGTTGGCGACCAAGGCCGCATCACGATTGCCGCAAAGTTTACCCAAGCTGCCGCACGCAATGGCGGGGTGGCGCGCGCGCTTGGTGGGCGGGCTGATGCCGAGGGTCGGGGCGGCGGCGCAAGCCGACGCGTTTGGCCCAGCCCAAACAGCTGCGTCTGAAGAGGTTCCCGAAGACATGATGGATGGCGTCGACGATATCCGTGCTGAACCGATGGCGGGCAATATTCAAGTTGATGATAAAAAAACGCCGCCGCGGCGCGGACGCCGCGTGACACGTGAAGCACAAACAAGTCTTGCGCTTGATGCGTCCACGCCGTTTGAATTGCCGCCCTTGCGGTTGCTGACCGAGCACCGCCCGCCGCGTCAATCGCGCGACCTCAGCAAAGATGCGCTGGAAGCCAATGCGCGCTTGCTGGAAACCGTGTTGGGCGATTTCGGCATTCGCGGCAAAATCGGGCGCGTGCGCCCCGGCCCGGTTGTCACCCTATATGAGCTGGAACCCGCCGCCGGGGTGCGCTCGTCGC
>CAJXCG010000008.1 GCA_913051715.1 uncultured Rhodobiaceae bacterium | reverse complement strand
CGGGCACCCGGGCACCAAAGACCGCGTGACAGGTCATGTGCTGGGCGATTTTTCAAAAGCCGATAGCGCCTGGGTGGAGGATTTTCTGGGCGCTATTTGCGCCCATGCCGACCTCTTGGTAGCAGGTGCGGATGCGACGTTTCAAAACCGGGTACACGAGGCCATGCAACCTCACACACAACAGCCCGATAATAAAGAGGACAGCTAATGGGGTTCAGATGCGGTATTGTGGGCCTGCCGAATGTCGGCAAATCCACCTTGTTCAATGCCTTGACCAAAACAGCCGCCGCGCAGGCGGCCAATTTTCCGTTTTGCACCATTGAGCCGAATATTGGCGATGTTGCCGTGCCCGACCCGCGCCTTGATGCGCTGGCTGATATTGCCGGCTCCGCCCAGCGCGTTCCGGCGCGCCTGAGTTTTGTTGACATTGCCGGGCTGGTGCGCGGCGCGTCGAAAGGCGAAGGGCTGGGCAACCAGTTTCTCGGCAATATCCGCGAGGTTGACGCCATCGCCCATGTCTTGCGCTGCTTTGAAGATGGCGATGTGACCCATGTCGAAGGGCGCGTCGACCCGCTGGCGGACGCCGATACGGTAGACACCGAATTAATGCTGTCGGATTTGGAAAGCTTGGAAAAACGCGAAGCGAATTTGCGGAAAAAAGCCACCACCAAAGACAAAGACGCGATTGCCGAATTGGAACTGGTTGACCTTGCGCTCGCCGAATTGCAAGCCGGACGCCCGGCACGGTGCGCCGATATTCCCCAAGGCCGTGAGCGCGATTTCAAAAACCTGCAACTCATCACCGCCAAGCCGGTGATTTATGTGTGCAATGTCGAAGAAGACAGCGCGGCGGGCGGCAATGCCCTGTCGGCCAAAGTGGCAGAAAAAGCCGCCGCCGAGGGCGCACAAGCCGTGGTCATCTCGGCGCGCATTGAAGAAGAACTCGCCCAGCTTGATGATGGCGAAAGACTGGAATATCTGGACACGCTGGGCCTGTCCGAGCCCGGCCTCAATCGGCTAATCCGGCAGGGCTATGAGCTTTTGGAACTCATCACCTATTTCACCGCCGGCCCGAAAGAAGCGCACGCTTGGACCATCCGAAAGGGCACACCCGCACCGCAAGCGGCGGGTGTTATTCACACCGATTTTGAACGCGGGTTTATTCGCGCCGAAACCATCGGATATGCGGATTATACCGAGTTGAACGGCGAACAGGGCGCGCGCGATGCCGGTCGTTTGCGTCAAGAAGGCAAGGACTATGTGGTGCAGGACGGCGACGTCATGCTGTTCCGCTTTAATGTGTAAGGCTTAGTGCTGGTCGGCCCAAATGCGGCGCATTGAGAAATAGAGAAGACCGGCAAAAATCGTCAGATAGATCAGCACCATCGTGCCGGTTTTCTTGCGCGCTTCCAGTTCAGGCTCGGCTGCCCAGTTCAGAAAATGCGTAACATCCAGCGACATTTGCTCGACCGTTGCAGCGGTGCCGTCGCCATATTCAACCAAATCTTCCAGAAGCGGCGCAGGCATGGCAATTTTGCCGCCTGGCATATACGGATTGTAGTAAAGCCCGGCACGCATTTCGACACCGTCGGGCGCATCTTCATAGCCGGTGAGCAGAGCATGGATATAATCCGGCCCACCCGAACGCGCTTTGGTGATCAGCGACAGATCCGGCGGGTACGCGCCGCCATTGGCCGCACGCGCCGCGTTTTCGTTCGGATATGGCTCGATGAGCCGGTCTTTGGGCAGCGCGGGACGCTCAAACATGTCGCCATAATCATCCGGGCCATCGGTTACTTCATATTCAGCGGCAATCGCCTTGACCTCGGCTTCGGAAAACTCCGGGCCACCGGGTTGTGCCAGATTGCGGAACGCAATTTGGTTCATACCATGGCAACTCGCGCAAACCTCTTTATAGACCTGAAAGCCGCGGCGCAGCGCGTTGCGGTCATAGGTGCCGAAGGGCCCGGAAAAGCTCCAGTCAATGGCATGCGGGTGCTTGGCCTCGCCCGCGGCGTGGGCCGGTGATGGTGCGGAAAGACCGGCCAGCAGCAGACACGCCGCCAGCAGGGTTGGTGTGCGTCCGATCATCTGATAGTCCCCCTCGAACCTTATTCGGCTGCCTGTGCCGAGCCGCCCAGAACCGGCGCGGAAATACTCTCCGGCACCTCTTTGGGTTTTTCAACAATCCCCAGAACCGGAAGGATAATGAGGAAATGTGCGAAATAATAGACTGTGCCGACCCGCGCCAACACGACATAAATGCCTTCGGCGGGCATGGCGCCCAGATAACCAAGCACCAGGCAGTCAATGATGAACAGCACGAAGAACTGGCGGAACAAAGGACGATAGCGTGCCGAGCGCACTTTTGAGGTATCCAGCCACGGCAGCAGGAATAAAATGAAGATGGCGCTGAACATTAAAATCACCCCGCCCAACTTGTCGGGCACCGCCCGCAAGATCGCGTAAAATGGCAGCATGTACCATTCGGGCACGATATGGGCCGGCGTGACCAGCGGGTTGGCCGGAATATAATTATCGGCGTGACCCAGAACATTCGGCGCGAAGAAGATAAAATAGGAAAACAAGATCAAGAAGATCGACAGCGAGAACGCATCCTTCACCGTGATATAGGGGTGGAAGGGCACCGTGTCTTGTTTGCTTTTGACCGAAATGCCGATCGGGTTGTTATTGCCCGGTACATGCAGCGCCCAAATATGCAGGATAACCACGCCGAAAATCAGGAACGGCAGGAGATAATGCAGGGAGAAGAAGCGGTTCAGCGTCGGATTGTCGACCGAGAACCCGCCCCATAGCCAAATGGCAATGCTTTCGCCAACCACAGGAATGGCACCAAACAAATTGGTAATCACCGTGGCACCCCACAGGCTCATTTGACCCCATGGCAGCATATATCCCAAAAACGCAGCAGCGATCATCAGCAGATAAATGATAACGCCCAAAATCCACAGCACTTCGCGCGGTGCTTTGTAGGAGCCGTAATACATGCCGCGGAAAATGTGAATGTAAACGGCGAGGAAGAACATCGACGCGCCGTTTGAGTGGATATAGCGAATCAGCCAGCCATAATTCACATTCCGCATAATGTGTTCGACCGAGTTGAAAGCGTGGTCGACATGCGGTGTGTAATGCATGGCGAGAATAATGCCGGTAACGATTTGCGTGACCAGGCAGAAGGTCAAAATACCGCCAAACGTCCACCAGTAATTGATATTTTTCGGCGTCGGGTAATCGGTAATATTATCGTGCACCAACCGCATAATCGGCAAGCGCGTATCAAGCCATCGCGTAAAGCCAGTGCTGGGATTATATGTGCTTTCACCACTCATAAAATAGTCCTATCCGATTTTGATGCGTGTATCGCCAACAAATTCATATGGCGGAATTTCGAGGTTTTTGGGCGCCGGTCCTTTTCGGATCCGACCGGAAGTGTCGTAATGCGACCCGTGGCAAGGGCAGAACCAGCCATTGAAATCGCCCGCCTGACCCAGCGGCACACAGCCCAGATGCGTGCATATGCCCACCATGATCAGCCATTCGTCTTTGGTAACGCGCGCCTCATCGCCTTGGGGATCAGGCAAAGCGTCGAAGGAAACATTGCGCGCTTCAGCAATCTCATTGGCGCTGCGTCGCCGGATAAACACCGGCTTACCGCGCCATGACACGGTGATGCTTTGTCCGGTTTCGATGGCGGCCAGATCAACCTCGATTGACGCCAATGCTTTAACGGACGCGTCCGGGTTCATTTGGTCGATGAGCGGCCAGACCACATTGGCTGCGCCGACGGCGGCAAAGGCACCGGTTGCCAAATATAGAAAATCGCGCCGTGTCGGCTCTTCCGAGACTGGTGGTTGTGCGTCAGTCATCAGTGACTCCTTATTTCCCCTCGCATACCGATCTTATATCCGAACCCGTATGGTGAGCGCAAATTAGACCCCCAGCGCGCAATGCCCTATGTGTCACCGTGTCGCGCTATTTCCCCGCGTGCCCGCAGAGGGCGCTGATGCACCGGCAAGACGCCTTAAACGCAGACAGATTAGTAGGCGAAAGCAGCCAGTCGGTCACTATGGGCCGAACCGAGCCACATGCGCCCGTCTACCGGCAGAGCCACCGTCGCAAAGCCGAAAGCCTTGCTGTCGAACTGCCAGACATTTTTTTCGGCCAGTGTCGCCATATCCAATTCATATATTGTGAAGGGCAGAAAACAGTTCACCGTGTCGCCGCCGCAGTTTGTGACATATTCGTCAATCGACATATCGTGCTTTGCCGCATAAAGCGACCCGTTTGCAATCGTCAGATTATCTGCGCGACCGGCCAGATGCGTCGCTTCGATCTGGCCCGAGGCAATATCTATTTTTACGGTTTTTCCGGAGAACCAATAATTTACGTAAAGCGTGTTTTCAGCCGCATTAATGGCGATGCCATTGGGAAACCCACCATCGGAGCCTGTAAGCGCGCTCAGCCCGCTATCCGGCGACCAAAACCACACTTGGCCCGTATTCTTGCCATCGCGCCCGGCCTGTAAGAGTTCAGGAAATGGCATTTTGCCATTATACATTTCGGTCACATAAAAGCTGCCGTCTCTTTTCAACGCCACATCGTTGAACAGCGGGTAGCGCGCGCCCGCTTCCAAGAGCGGCGCGCCAACACAACCGCGCCAGCGCAGATACCAGCTGCCATCGCGCGGCAATAATTCGAAGAGTTCCACCGTTTCAGTGGGCAGATGATTGGTGACGGCGACCATATATTTATCGTCTGCACGCTTGACGACATCGAGCCCATGGGTCGAAAAATCTGTGGTGGTGCGCGTGCATTTCGGGTCGCCCCAACGCCCCGCCCCCAGCACGATTTCGATTTCGGATTTTTTCATTGTCCGCAAATCGACGAGCATCATTTTGCTTGCCACAGGCACAGGTAGACCCCCAAACGCGGTGGTCAGCAGAAAATCACCATCCGGGGTCAGCGCCAGATCTTCGGGGTTTTTGATATCACACCAAGCCGTCAGCGTGGCGTCATCGGCACAGGCGGCTTCGACGCGCGGCGCGCCGTCGCGCGACCCGTGATCGGATGCCAAGGCATAAGTACCGAAAAATAACACGACAAAGGCGAAAAGGCGGGGCATGGCGCAGTCTCCGTTCAAACTCATCAGCGTGTGTCAACCAGACCACAATCACGCCAATGGCGTCAAACTGCGCCTGTGGGAAAGTTTTGAAACATGGGAAACAATCTCTAAACCGACTCAGACATTGCGGTGTCCAATGTCCAAGAGCGCCGTCTTCGCATTATCAATGTCAACAGATCTGGGGAAAAGTTGACGTCATTCCCTCAAGGAATCTGCGGCAGAAATTTCGTGATCGAAACAAAATGCAATTTGGCTGCATTGATTGTTTTGACTATCAAACAAAATTTTGCTTAAAGAGTGGCCTGACAATCATTCTAATTTGCTACATAAACCATACCGACGGAAGTTTAATACTATGTTCAAACCAAATCTGCTGAGCACAATCTCAATCTATGCAATCTCAACCGGCCTGCCTGTGGCCGCCTTTGCACAGGAAGCCATTGACGAAGTGGTCGTGACCGCGCGGAAAAAGGCCGAAAGCCTCCAAGACGTGCCAATCGCGGTCAGCGCGTTGGATGAGAAGCTGCTCGACGAATTGGGCATTGATGTGTTCTCTGACTATCTGTTGCAAATGCCGGGGATTACCGCCGGCGGCTCCGGCCCCGGCCAGAACACGATTTACATTCGCGGCGTGGCATCCACGACCCCGAATCTGACAACGGCAGGTGTGGCCGGTCTGGCCCCGAATGTGGCGCTTTATCTTGACGAGCAGCCATTGAGCCAGCCCGGGCGTAATCTTGATGTATATGCCGTTGACATGGAGCGTGTGGAAGTTCTGGCAGGCCCACAAGGAACCTTGTTCGGTGCCAGTTCGCAAGCCGGTGTGGTGCGCTTGATCACCAACAAGCCGCAAATTGGCGAATATACAAACCATGGGCGTTTTGAAGCCTCTTACACGCCCGAGGGCGACCCCAGCAGCAAGTTTGAACTGGTGTCGAATATTCCGGTCAATGACAAGTTGGCCGTGCGTGCGGTTCTGTATCAGGATCAGCAGGGTGGCTATATCGACAATGTATTGTCCACCGATGAAGTTTCCATGGCCAATTCCGCGCGCTTCCGTTCGGCGGGCACGGTGCGCGCCAATGGCACGGCGGTGCTCACAAAGCGTGAGGGCTTTCAGGCTGGTGCCAACCTCTCCGGCGTAACCTTTGTGGACGCCGATAATACGGATCTGGTCGATGATGATTTCAACGATACGCGCTATCGTGGTGTGCGGGCGAGCGCGAAATATGAAGCCGATAACGGCATGACGTTCTTGGCCTCGATCACCGACCAAGAGCTTGAGGCCGATGGCGTGTTCTTCGACGACCCCAATAAAGGCGAATACAAGATCTCACGCTTCCAAAGAGATGAAATGACCGATGAGTTCACCAATATCAACTGGACGGTGACCGGCGATATCGGCGCACTGACGGCGCTTTATACCGGCGCGCTGACCGATCGTGAAACCGATCAGGTGGTGGACTACACGGATTATGTATTTGTCGGCCAATATTTGCCGCATTATGTGTGCGACACAACCGTCACTTATCCTAACGCGACGCTTTCCGGCGACTCGCTGGCGACCTTTGATAATTCGGGAACGCCGACGGGGGCGTGTTCGACACCGGAAAACAAGGTCGATTCGTTTACCGAACTGACCAATGAGTCGCATGAAATTCGTTTTTCCGGCTTTTTGACAGAAACAATCGACGCCACTTTCGGTGCGTTTTGGTCAGAGCTAGAACTCAAAGAACGCAACGACTTTGTGTATTTGGGCAGTATTGGGCGGTTTGCCGATATTTACCCCGTCAACACGCCGGGCGTGTCTATGACGAGCGCCTATCCGGAAGGCACAATTTGGCGTAACGACATTACCCGAACTGACGAACAGCTTGGTCTGTTTGGCGAAATCACCTTTGATCTGGTGCCCGATTTGTGGGCGGTGACGCTGGGCGCCCGCGCCTATGATGTTGAGGTCGACCTGCAAGGCAGCGCGCGCGGTGGCTTTGGGTCGAAAGACAATAATGGTGACGGCGTCATGCCCGCGCCTGTGCTTAACCCGACCGCGAATAATCTGACCACACTGTTCAGCGCTACCGGTGCCGGCCCCGACAAGGCAACGGCCGATGGCTGGATTCCCAAAGTCAGCGTTTCGCACACGCCGAGCGAAAACAAACTCTATTATGCAACCTATTCCGAAGGCTTCCGCCCGGGCATTTTGAACCGTCCCGGCGGTACCGTTTCGGGCAGCTATACCGTGCCCTATGCGGTCGCGACCGACGAGGTGAAAAACTACGAGCTGGGTTGGAAAATTACCTCCGATGACCGCCGTTTGCGGTTCAACGGCAATGTTTTCATGGTCGAGATTGAAAAATTGCAGACCACAATCTTCGACCCCAGCATTGCAAATCTGTTCTTCTCGGAAAACGCAGCCGATGCCGAAGTTTTCGGGCTTGAAGGCGACATCACATATTTGCCGCCCAGCGTCGAGGGCTTGACCCTCACCGGTGCGTTCTCATTCCTCGACACCGAAGTCACCGACGTTCTGGTGCCGACAAATGACGTGGAAAAAGGTGTGTCGCTGGCATATGCGCCGGAGGTGCAGTTGAACTTGCGCGCGCGCTATGAATGGGAACTGGGAAATGGCATACAAGCGCATTTCATGCCGTCCGTGGTGTATTCCGACAAGCAGTATAGTGACATCATCTCGATCAACCGCGACGAGATCGACAGCTACACGCTGGTCAATCTGAGCGCCGGCATCACCAATGATATCTGGTCGGGTGAGTTTTTCATCGACAATGCGCTGGATGAACATGCCGAGACAGCCAGAAATTTTGTCAACGATGTCGAACGCATCACGCCGGCACGTCCGCTGACTTTCGGTGTGCGCTTCGCACGGAATTTTTAATCGCGACACACAAGGACTGCAATGCACACGGGGCAGGCTGGAAATGTTCAAAGCTTGATGGAGGCAGGGGATTTCCCTGCCGCCGCCAGCGCGCTGGCAGACCAGCTTGCCGCGCTTGATACAGCGCATGAAAACCACCGGCCAGCACCCGATGAGGCGACCCCCAACGTCGGTTCACAGGCCAATTCTGTTTCAGAAGCTGCGCGCAATGAGACCAAATTGCAGCGTATTGAAGCGCTGTATCTGAGCGCGGTTTGCGCGCGGTATCAAAACGACCACGCCACCGCGCGACGTTTCGTGCAAGAATTGTTCGATATCGAGCCGTTTTTCGGACGCGGGTTTTTGGAAGAAGCCCATATTTGCCGCGCCGAGGGCAAAGCGCGCGAGGCGTTGAGCAATTATCAGCGCGCCAGCGAATCCAACCCGGCAATTCTGGCCGCCTGGCGCGAACAGATTAAAATTCTCGACGCCAGCGACCAACCCGGCATGAGCGCCCATGCGCGCGGTGAACTAAGCTATTACGAAAGCCTGCCGGAGCCGGTATTGCGGGCGCAGCATTTTCTCAATGAGGGCCGCCTTCGCAAGGCCGAAAATCTGGTGAAGGACTTTCTGCTGGACGCGCCGCGCCACGTCGACGCCATGCGGCTCTTGGCAGATATTTCGGGGCGCGTGGGGGCCTATGACGAAGCCGAGTATTTGCTGGAAAGCGCCATGAAATTTGCGCCCGACAATCGACGCCTGATGAAAGATTATATTTTGCTGATGCGCAAACAGCAAAAATTCGCCAAATCATCGGCGATGTGTACCAAGCTGGTGGCGCTCGACCCTGACGATGCGGGCGCGCTGTTTCAGCAAACCATCGAACACATGCAGCACGGACAAAACCAGGCCGCCATTGACGGCATCGACGCCCTGCTGGTCAGCGAGCCGGACAATCCGGCCTTTTTGATCTTGCGCGGCCATATTGAAAAAGCGCTGGGACATCAAGACGCCGCCATTGCCGCCTACCGCCGGGCCATCGCGGTGCGAAATGATACCGGGCAGGCGTTTTACGCGCTTGCCAATTTGAAAACCTACACATTTTCCGATGACGAGATAATTGTGATGAAGGCGTTATTGGATGATGGGCGCTGCGCGCTGGATGAGCGAATTCATCTGAATTTTGCGCTGGCGGCGGCGTATGAAAAAATCGGCGACACCGACCGGGCGTTTTTCCATTATGACGAAGGCAACCGGTTGAAAAAAGCCCAGAGCCGCTATACCAGCGCGGTGATGCATGAAGAACTGCAACGCCAGCAGGAATTTTGCACACCTGCCCTTTTTGCCGCCCAACATGGCAAAGGCTGTACGGCTCCCGACCCGATTTTTATCGTCGGTCTGCCGCGCGCCGGCTCGACGCTTATTGAACAAATCCTCGCTTCGCACAGCCAAATTGACGGCACGCTGGAACTGCCGAATATTTTGAGCCTGTCGCGCAGCCTGCAAAACGCGGCGCGCAAAGCCAAAGCTGACGCCTACCCCGCCAATTTGCACACATTGAGCGCAGAAGACTTATCAGCTTATGGGCGCGCCTATATTGAAGACACGCGCATGCATCGCCAAGGCGCTGCGTTTTTTACCGATAAAATGCCGAATAATTTTCGCCATATTGGCCTTATCAGCCTGATTTTGCCCAATGCCAAAATCATTGATGCGCGTCGTGACCCGATGGATTGTTGTTTTTCCGGTTTCAAGCAGCTTTTCGCGCAAGGCCAAGAATTTACCTATGGGCTATCGGAAATCGGGCACTATTACGCCGATTATGTGTCGTTAATGAACCATTGGCAGCGCGCCTTACCGGGCAAAATACTGCATGTGCAGCATGAAGATGTGCTGGATGATCTGGAAGGTCAGGTTCGGCGCATGCTGGATTATCTGGGTCTGCCATTTGAACCTGCGTGCCTCGATTTTCATACCACCGAGCGCGCTGTCCGCACGGCGAGTTCGTCGCAAGTCCGGCAACCTTTGAACCGCAAAGGCATCGGGGCGTGGCGGCCGTTTGAAAAACATTTGGAGCCTCTTAAAATAGCGCTCGGCGAACATTACCGCGCTGAATATTATTCTGGTTAGGAAAATTTATGGATATCTCGGAAACGCAATCCGGCGCGATGGCTCAGCCAGACACGCATAATGAGCGCGGCGGCGAAAACAATGTTCGCTTTATGGGCTTTGATGTGCATGGGCCTGTGTTCCAACTGAGCGCTCTCATCGCCATCGTTTCTTCAGCGCTGGTTCTCGCAATGCCGGATCAAGCGGCCAGCGTGCTGCTCGACTTACGCAATAATATTATGAGCGGCTTTGACTGGTTCTTTTCATTGTCCGTCAGTCTCATCACGATTTTTATTGTCGCGCTGGCGTTTTCGCCGCTCGGCAAGATGCGCCTTGGTGGGCGCGACGCCACAGCAGAATTTGGCTATGTCTCCTGGATCTGCATGTTGTTTTCGGCTGGCGTCGGCATTGGCATGACGTTTTACGGTGCCGCCGAGCCGCTGGCCTATTACACGGGCTGGTACGGCACGCCGTTTAACGTGGCCGCCAATACGCCGGCGGCGGAAAATCTGGCTCTTGGCGCAACGCTGTTTAATTGGGGCGTCGGCCCGTGGTCGGTCTATGCGCTGTTCGGGCTGGGCATTGCGTTTTTATTCCTGAACAAAGGTCTGCCCATGGCACCGCGCAGCGTTTTATATCCGCTTATCGGCGATTATGCGTGGGGCTGGGTCGGGCATGTGGTCGACATATTGGCGATTGTGGCGACAGTTTTGGGACTGGCGACATCGCTGGGTCTGGGCGCGCAACAGGCCGCAAGCGGGTTGAACTACCTGTTCAATTTTGAAGCCGGGCTACCCACGCAAATTGGCTTTATCGTTATTATTGCAGGTGTCACGGTGCTTTCGGTGGTGCGCGGGCTCGACCGCGGTATTCGTGTGCTCAGCAATTTCACCATGGCGCTGGCGGTTATTTTGCTGGCCTATATTCTTTTCGTTGGGCCGACCGGAGCAATTTTGAAAAGCTATGGCGACGCGCTGCGCCAATATGGCGAAGCCTATGTGCCGCTTAGCAATTTTGTTGGGCGCGAAGACACAACCTATTTCCATGGCTGGACGATTTTCTACTGGGCGTGGTGGATTAGCTGGTCGCCTTTTGTCGGGCTGTTTCTGGCGCGTATTTCCAAAGGCCGCACGGTACGCGAATTTATCGCCGTGACTTTGTTGGCACCGCTGGCGATTGCAACCATTTGGTTTTCGAGCTTCGGCACCGCCGCCATCTATCAGGCAAAAAACGGGCTTGGGGCATTGAGCAACGGCATTGGCGATGTTTCGCTGGTTTTGTTCCAGCTTTTTGACATTTTGCCATTGGGGGCAATCGCAAGCCTATTTGCCTTGATGTTGCTGATTGTTTTCTTCGTCACCTCATCCGATAGCGGCGCGCTGGTGATCGACAGCGTGGCGGCCGGCGGCAAGACCGACACGCCGCTCGTGCAGCGGGTTTTCTGGGCCTGTATCATATCGCTGCTGGCGGTTGTGCTGCTTGTGGGCGGAGGTTCAAAAGCGCTGGAAAGCCTGCAAGCCTGGACCCTGATTGTGGCCCTGCCCTTTACGTTTGTTCTGTACAGCACGGCATTTTCTCTAGTAAAAACGATGCGGTCGGAACTTCACAAAACGGCAGAATAAGAAGGCGGATGCACAGTGGATGAGCAATCAAAAGTCGGCGATGCGCTTATTGCCTTGCGACAAATTTCTCGTGCCACGTCGACGGATTCGCGCATGCTGGCGCGCGCTTCGGGTTTGTCGGTCTCGCAACTCATCGCCCTGCAAGAGATCAGCAGCGCCGGCTCGATCAGCCCCTCGCGCATTGCTGAACGTATGGCCTTGTCGCGCGGCACCATGACAACGCTGATGCGTAAACTGGAAGATCGCGCGCTGGTCGAACGCTCCAGCGACACGATCGACAAGCGCCGACATTTTTTCTCCCTCACCATCGCGGGCAAGCAGGCGCTCGAGGAAGCTCCCGTCATGCTGCATGAAAAATTCTCCAACAAATTCGGCGAATTGAAATCGTGGGAGCAAACGCTGATTATTTCTGCGCTTGAGCGCGTGGCGTTCATGCTGGATGCGGATAATATCGAAGCCGCACCGATTTTGGACGTGGGCGAAATATCTTAGCGCGGCGGGTAAACCCGCCCCAATGCGTGAGGCCGGATTATGAGCAAGTCTTCCTATATCGACCCTGACCTTCTGCCCGGATTGGAGCGCCTCGCCGAGGCCGGTGGCGGCTTTGACCTGCGCGCTGATCTCGACACCGCGCGCCGCGCCTCGCAAGCCCGCGACGATGCGTTAATTGCCCAACTTGAAGTGCCCGAAAGCATTGTACAAGAGACTGTGTCCGTCACCTCCGGCGATGGGCATATAATTGACTTGCGAATTTGCCGTCCGGCGAAAGCCAGCGCGCCCCTGCCGGTATTTTACTGGATGCATGGCGGGGGATATGTGTTGGGTTCAGCGCGCCAAGGCGATGCGTTTACCTTGCGCGCGGCCGGGGCACTCGGCATGTTTGCCGTGTCCGTCGAATATCGGCTGGCGCCCGAGACGGCGTATCCCGGGCCGCTGGAAGATTGCTATGAAGGGCTGGCGTATCTGGTTGAAAATGCCGCCGCGCTCAATCTCGACACGGGCAAGATCATTATTGGCGGGGTCAGCGCGGGGGGCGGTCTGTGCGCGGGCCTCGGCTTATTGGTGCGCGACCGCGCGGCGTTTTCCCTGCTCGGCCAGCTTTTGCTTTACCCGATGATTGATGACCGCAATATCGCTCCCGCCTCGGACGAACTGCCCGACACGCTGGTTTGGACGCGTGCCGCCAATTTGTTCGGCTGGCAGAGCTATTTGGGGGATTTATACGGGAGCGACGATATTCCCATTTATGCGGCCGCCGCCCGCGCGCACGACTTGTCCGGCCTACCGCCCACCTATCTTCCGGTGGGAGATCTTGATTTGTTTCTGGATGAAAACATCGCTTACGCCCACAAGCTGATGCAGGTCGGCACCCCGACGCATTTTCATGTTTTCCCCGGTGCCTATCACGGCTTTAACGGCTTTGCGGCAGAAGCACCGGTATCGGTGGCGTGTAATGCTGAGATTTTTAGCTTTGTCGCCAAATTGCTTGCCGAAGCAAACGCAACTTAAGCGAGAATAAAACGCGCATAGCCAGAAAGGTCTTCGGCAAACTCCGAACGCCCCAGCAGATCCGTAACATGGGCGTGCAGCGCCGGATAGGTTTTCAGTTCCGGCAAAATAGGGTGACATGCCGCCGCCGCCAGCTGGTCGGCCATTCGGCTTTCATTGCTCATGAGGGCCAGTTCACACACCAACACCACATCCGACAGGCTGAGGGCATCGCCGGAAACATAAGCGTGGTGCCCAAGCGCGGCCTCCAGCGCTGTACAATAATTATGAAACGCACCCGCCATCTGCCCGTGCAGCGCGGCGTCCAGCCCGTCACCCGCCAGAATATATTTTTGAATAATATCGGCAAACAGCAAGGTCTTGTCCAAAAACCCGTCAATGCGCGCACGCGTCGCCGGGCTGTCGCCATAAAGCGCGGGCGCCTCCGGCCCGGTGAGTGCAGCCAGCCGCATAATGCTGTTGGATTCAAATATGCCCATCGTGCCGTCTTCGGCAAAGGCCGCAGGAATGTCGCCAAACGGGTTGGCTTTCAAAAACGCATCGGTTTTATACAACGCACCCGAAAACCCGGTTTTGGCCGTGCGGCGGGCGCTGGCATGGGCTTGTTTGTCGGCGTCGCTCATCTTGATGGCCTGATAATCCCACAACCAATTTGCCATTTCCGGCGGTTTGTCGCCGATCACATCAATCACGGCACCCGAATGGCGCGCCACAATGGTTGCCTTGTAAACACGCGGGTTCGGCAAATAGGAAATGATACGAATGTCGCTCATGACGGGCGCTCCCTTTCCAACAGGGTTTCAGCCTAAGGATAATAAGCGGCTTTTCAAATATAATCCGTCGCAGGCATAAGCACCGGCGCGCTCTTTCGCTGCAAAATCAAATCTGATAAAACCGCCAAAACATGAACTCGGGGACATTATGAGCGACACAAAAAGCGGTTCGGCAACCAAACAGGACGCCGAAGTCTGGCAGTCACGCAAACAACGCGCATCGGACTGGTTTCGCGCCCTGCGCGATGATTTATGCGGTCGTCTCGAAGCGTTGGAGCCCAATGGCGCAACATTTGTCCGCGAAGCCTGGCGGCGCGGTGATGACGCGACCGATTTGGGCGGCGGCGAAATGTCGATGCTGCGCGGTGAGGTGTTTGAAAAGGCCGGCGTGCACATTTCGACCGTCTATGGTGAATTTTCCGAACAGTTTCGCAGCCAAGTGGCCGGCGCTGAAGAGGACCCGCGGTTTTGGGCGGCGGGCATTTCAGTGATTGCCCATCCTGCCAACCCGCATGCGCCCACGGCGCATATGAACACCCGCATGGTGGTCACCACCAAGGGCTGGTTCGGGGGCGGCGGCGACCTCACCCCCATGCTGGCCGACGCGCGAACCGCCACCCATGAAGACACGCGCGACTTTCACGCCGCTTACAAAGCCGCGTGCGACGCCCATGACACCGCCTATTACCCGCGCTTCAAAGCCGAATGTGACACTTATTTTTTTCTGCCGCACCGCAATGAAACGCGCGGCACGGGCGGCATTTTCTACGACCATCTCGACACGGGCGACTGGGAGGCTGATTTTGCCTTCACCCAAGATGTCGGGCGCGCCTTTGTCGACGTTTATCCTGAGATCACCCGGCGCCGACTGGATCAGCCTTATACGGATGACGACCGCCAGAACCAAATGCGCCAACGCGGACGCTATGTCGAGTTCAATCTGCTCTATGATCGCGGCACGATGTTTGGGCTGAAAACCGGCGGCAATGTAGACAGCATTTTATCGTCCATGCCGCCCAGCGTCATTTGGCCCTAACGGCTATTGGCTGTTTTCGTCATTACCGGGCCAGCGTCGGCGAAACTCCGCTGCGACGGCCTGTTTGGGCGGAAAATCTTGCGCCACCCACCACGCTTCCAGATCAGCCAAAATCCGCCCCATTTCCGGGCCTTCGGGCACACCAGCGGCGGTCATGTCATGGCCGCGCAAGGGAAAGCGCCGTGGTTCCCAAGCCTCGGCCTGTGCCAGCAAATCGACGGCATCGCCGGTCGATATTTGCCCGTCAGCCAGCGCCATGACGGTTTGGTCAGACACGCTGGGTGCGCCGGCATAGTGCAACCAATGGCGCGGGCGTTGCGCGAGATCGGCCCCGGCATGGTCAAGGGCTATGCCCAAGCGTTGCGTGCGGCGGCGCGATAAGCGCAATGACGCTGCCACCGCCGCGCCGCTTTGTGCATCAGGCATCAGCGCCGCCAAACGTACCAGCGGGGTTGCGCGCTCGGGCAAGTGTTTTTCCTGCGCCACCAAGGCCGACAAGCGGGCGAAATTCCACGCGCCGGCGCCGCCCAGCGTGGGGTCAAGCGCACCGACCTTGGCGAGGAAACCCAAGGCTTTTTCAACCTCGCCCAACGCCAATATTTTTAAAAATTCATCTTGGCGGCGCTCACCTGAAAGCGCGGCAATATCCGCGCTGGCATGGGTTATGGCCGCAACCGTCGCAACATCGGGGGCGACATCCGGGCTGAGGCGAAAATAAAACCGCACAAACCGCAAAATACGCAAATAATCTTCGCGGATACGCTGCGCCGGATCACCGATAAAGCGTACCCGCCGCGCTGCAATATCTTCGAGGCCGCTGCCGACGGGATCATAAACCGTGCCGTGGCGGTCGGCATACACGGCATTAATCGTCAGGTCGCGGCGTAATGCGTCTTCGCGCCAGTCGCGCCCAAACGCCACTTCGGCATGGCGCCCGTCACCGCTAATGTCGCGGCGTAAAGTGGTAATTTCATATTTGTCGTCGCGCGGTTTTCCGGTTTTGCCGGGCGCGGTGTCCGGCAGGCGCATAACAGCCGTGACGGTGCCGTGCTCAAGCCCGGTTGCAACAGCACGAATACCGGCGGCTTCCAGACGTGCCAAAACCGCCTCCGGCAGCAAGGTGGTCGCCATATCGACCTCGACATCGCCAGCAACGCTGCCTGCCAATGTATCGCGGACACACCCGCCGACGCAGCGCGTTTCTTCGCCTTCGGGCGATAGAAGCTCAAGTAAATGCTGCACATGCGGTCGGGCAAGCCATGGCGCGCCCTGCAAGTCCGGCGATGGTGAAGATGAACGGGTCATTCGAGCTGGGTCATTCGGGCTGGGTCAAACCGGCTTATTCAAACCGACCGGGCACAACCTGACCGTCTTTGAAGGCCGGGGGAATATAGGTTTTGCCCGGTGCATCGCCGGTCGAAAACCGCCAGACCAACAGGCTTGAAACAACCAACACCGCACCGACAAGCGTTGCTTGCGACCAGCTTCGCAAAACCGCTTCGCGCGGGCTGGTGCGGCGCACCCACGCCGCCCACAAAGCGGTGAGCACGAAAGGCAGCAAAAATAAAAACAGGTTCCACAAAACCACGCGCATCATGACTGCATCCTCCGGCTAAGGTCGCGCAACATGCCCGCCGTCGCGCCCCAAATATTATAGCCTTCATATTCCACCGCATAGTAAAATGCCGGCCGTCCTTCCCACTCAATATCGTGCCGATTATAATTGGCCTCATTGATCATGAGTTCGAGCGGCACCTCAAAGGTTTCCGCGACCTCATTGGGGTCAATCGCAAGCTGAAAGCCGGGCCGCACAAAACCCACCACAGGCAAAATTCTAAACCCTGATCCGGTTTCATACGTGCTCAAAAACCCCGCGACATCGATATATTCGGCGGCCAGACCAATCTCTTCATGCGCCTCGCGCAAAGCCGCAGAAACCGGGCCACCATCTGCGTCCTCAACCTTGCCGCCGGGAAACGCCACCTGCCCCGAATGTTGCGCGAGATGGTCGGCGCGCCGCGTCAGCAGAATTTTCGGTTCGGTGTCATAGTCGACCACGGGCACCAGCACGGCGGCGAGTTTGAGCGCCCGGTCGCCAATCAGCTTGCGCCCGCTATCGAGCCGCCCGTCGCCAATCTGGCCCGGCGCATGATACAGCGTCTCGTCATCGGGCAGTTCGGGCAGAATGGCTCGACGGATACGCGCTTTGTAATCCATGCTCACACCTCATCCTCCAGCCACGCTTCGATATCGGCGGCCGGCGCAATCGGGAAAAAAACATTTTCGCTCCACACCCCAAACTGGTCGTCCACGGTTTCGCCCAAGGCCACAAGGTCGTAAAACACCGCTCGGCTGATCAGCGCTTCCAGACGCGCCCGAATGTGGATATAGGGTGCCGGGGTTTTATCGTCGGGGTCGAGTTCGATGCGGAGCAAATGCGCTGCGCCCGCTGTGGCAAAATCATGCACATTGGTTTCAAAGGTCAAAATTTGGTCGCGCCCCGACCCTGTTACCTGCATCAGCGTTGCCACAAAGGGTGCGTCTTCAACCTCGACGCGAATTTTTTCGACGGGGGTTACGAGATAGTGCTCGCCGTCTTCGTCATGGCGCAAAATCGTTGAAAACAAGCGCACCAGACGTTTTCTGCCAATGGGCGAGCCGGCATAATACCACTGCCCGTCGCGCGCAATACGCAAGCCAATATCGCCGCAATAATCCGGCTCCCACAAATGCACGGGCGGCAAACCATCGGCGTCGCCCTCGGCCCTTTCAGCCTGGGCAATCACATTTTGCAAAGCGTTTTTGGTCGGTGCGTTGTCGGTCATACCAGTTATTCCTCAGCTGTAAAATTAGCACAATTCAGGAGCAGGGCGAAGCGTGCCCGAAAGCTGTTCAAAGACGCTTTCCTCTGCGCGTATCAGCAGCCGCGCCGGGTCAACCGGCCCGGGCAAATGCACCTGAGCCGGCGCGGTGGCAAAGCCCATGCGCGCGTAATAATCGAGGTCACCCACGAGAATGACAAAGGCAAAACGCGCCGGATCCACCAGATCAAGCGTGGTCTGCATGAGTTGTACCCCGACGCCCTTGCCTTGCACCCGCGCATCAACCGCCAACGGCCCCAATAACAGCCCCGCAGCGCGGCCAAGACGCACCGGCCAATAGCTGATGCTACCGACGAGGGCGTCGTGCTGGTCGCGCGCAATATAAGCCAGCGCCGCGATAGCGGTATTGTTTTCGCGCAAGCGCTCAGCCGTGCGGGCGCGAAAACCGGGCCCGAAGGCGGTGTTCAACAGAGCCGCGATATCATCGGCATGGGATGCCAGGGTGGGATGAAGGGTAATCATGATATATCCGCAGATTGGCCCGGACATTATGTGTCCGGATGAGAAAATTTGGCACGAAACGATAATAGACGGCGACCGCCCAACGGGCGCTCGGGTCACAGTTATTTATCGTCGTCGTACGAAATATTCCAAAACATGTCTCCGGAGGAAACCTATTGACAAACTTCTTGTCAAACCTATTGAGGGGCGACCTAGCACCCATGCACCCGCCTGTCTAGAAAATAGTGAGGCGCGCGCTTTAGGCGAGATAGAGATAGCCGACATAAAGCGCGTAAAGCAGCAGGCTTAACAAGCCCTCCATGCGCGACATGCGGCGGGCACTACGCATCAACACCAAGCCAAGAATAGCCACGCCGAGCATGATCCAAACATCGCGATTGGCGATTTCCGCGCTGATATTAAGGGGGCCCAAACTCGCCACAACGCCGAGAATCAAAAGAATATTGGAAATATTGCTGCCAATAATATTGCCAATGGCCAAACTCGCATGACCGCGCAGCGAAGCGAAAAGCGAGATAAACAATTCCGGCAATGAGGTACCAATCGCCACAATGGAAAGCGCGATAACAGCTTGCGAAATGCCGACTTGTTGCGCCATGCCCACCGCGCCGCGCACCATCAGGTCAGAGCCCCATAAGACCCCGGCCAGCCCAGCGAGCAACATCAGCAGCGCCAAAAAAAAGCTGCCTTCGAGCAAATTATTGTCGACGCTGGCAGCCGCTTCACTGACGTCAGATTCCTGGCGCGCCGCGCGATACAGCATCAAGGTGAAAACCGCCAAAATGGCTAGCAGCCCCATACCCATCCATTGCGTGATGACGCCGTTCAGAGCCATAACGACCATCAGCACCGAGACCCCCAGCATAACGCGACCATCGCGGTTCAGTGTCCCCGTATCGACGGTAAAAGAACGAAACACCGCCATCGCCCCCAGCACCAATAAAATATTGGCGATATTGCTGCCGACAACATTGCCCACGGCAATATCGGGATTTCCGCTGCGCGCCGCATTGAGCGAGACGGTCAATTCGGGAATGGAGGTGCCAAATGCAATGACCGTCAGGCCGATCAGCAGCGGCGGCACGTTGATCCGGTTTGCGGTGGTGACGGCACCGCGCAGCAAAGCTTCACCAGACACGCCCAGCAAAACAAAACCCGCAACACAATACAAAAATGGAACAACCATGAAGCCCTCCACAGTCAGGCCGCAAGCCCGAGCGATAATGTGAGTAGTCATAGCCTATTTTTTTAGACTGGTCTGTCATTTTCTTTTGCTCTAACTTCGGCACTATCGACACAGGCTGGGAGGGAAGCTGATGGCGTGGAATTTTGGCGATATTCTGGACACAATCATTCCGGTGTTACCGGAGGGGCACCTGGCCTTGGTGCATGGTGAGCGCGAAATCACCTGGGCCGAAATGAGCCGCAGGTCCAATAACCTTGGCCGATTTATGTTGGAAAATGGCGCGCATTTTGGTGACAAGGTCGGCTTTTACATGCGTAACCGCCCGGAATACATGGAAACGCTGGCCGCGTGTTTTCGCGCGCGTCTGACCCATGTCAATGTGAACTATCGTTATGTTGCCGATGAAGTGCATTATATTTTCGAAAATTCCGATGCCGCGGTCGTCGTCTATGGCAAGGAGTTTCGGGACAATGTGGCGGTTCTGCGCCCGCGCCTGCCAAATGTAAAGCTGTGGATCGAAGTCGGCGACGGGGCCGACCTGCCCGACGGCACGCATGATTACGAGCAGCTAACCGCGACGGGAAATGGCGAAAATCTGGACATTACCCGCGATGGCGGCGATTTGCTGTTTTTGTACACGGGCGGCACAACCGGCATGCCAAAAGGTGTGATGTGGGAGCACCATGCCTTGCGCGAGACCCAAACCATGGCCTTGCGCGCCTTGGGCGATGTGCCGGAGACACTGGAAGAATTGAAAGAGCACCTGGCAACCAACGGGCCGGGCGAGGTTTATATCCCGGCGTGCCCGTTAATGCACGGCACCGGCCTTTTCACCGCCATGGCGGCAATGATGAATGGCGGCACGATTGTGACGCTTGGCGCCGCCTCGCTTGATGCTGACGAATTATGGCGGACGGTGGAACGGCGCGGTGTGCAAAACATAGCGATTGTCGGCGACGCTTTTGCCAAGCCGATGCTGGCAGCGCTTGAGGAAAACCCGGGCGCTTATGATCTGTCGAGCCTTGTCAGCATGATATCGTCGGGCGTGATGTGGTCGATGGAAGTCAAGCAGGCCATGTTGGAATATATGCCTCAAGTCATGCTGGCCGACAGTTTCGGTTCATCCGAAGCGGTTGGCTTCGGCTCGTCAATCACCACTAAGGATGCGCCCGTCAGCACGGCGAAATTCACCACCAATGATTTTTGCAAAGTGTTTGACGAAAACGACAATGAAATTCCGCGCGGCAGCGAAACACCGGGCTTTATTGCTTTTGGTGGGCCGGTGCCGCTGGGGTATTACAAAGACGCGGAAAAAACCGCCAAAACCTTCAAAACCATTGATGGTGTGCGCTATTCCATTCCGGGCGATTATTGCCTCGTCGCCGAAGACGGCACACTAACACTGCTGGGACGCGGCTCTGTATGCATCAACTCGGCGGGTGAAAAAATATACCCCGAAGAGGTTGAAGAAGCCCTCAAACTGCACGACAGCGTGGAAGACGCCTTGGTCGTTGGGGTGCCGGATGAAAAATGGGGCCAAGCGGTAACCGCCGTCGTCAAACTCGCCGAGGGCGCAGAATTTGACGATAAGGGGCTGCAAGTCTTTGTGCGCGAAAAACTCGCCGGCTATAAGTCGCCCAAGCATGTGTTTGCCGGCGGCCCACCCTTCCGGGCACCCAACGGCAAAGCCGATTATAAAAGCGTGACCGAGTTTGCTATTGAGGAAGTAGCAAAGCGCGCATGACCCGACATATTGCTGTTTTCGGCGAAATGGGGCGCAAATACGCGCATCTCATTGAGACCGCGTTGGAAGATCTCGATAGCTGGCAGGTTGACATCTGGCCGTGCGACGATGATTTGGCAGCGCGCGATGCCGTGCTGGAAACCTGCGAGGCGGCTGTCATGAGCCCCGATTTCATTTTGACCCCGGGCAATTTCGGCGCGCTGATGGCCGCGCCCAAATTGAAACTCGTGGCTCAACCATGGGTGGGCACCGACTGGCTTGACCCGGGATTTCTGCCCGAAGGCCTGATGATTTGCAATGCCGGCGGCCATGCCGCATCCATGGCAGAGCATGTGATGGCAAGCATTTTGGAGCACGCCATTGAGTTACGCAGCCAGCACGCCGACATGCTGGTCGGGCGCTGGCATCGCGCGGGCCGCAATGCAGCCCCCGAAGCACGCCACGGGCATTTGAACGGCAAAACGCTGGGGCTTGTCGGCTATGGCGAGATTGCCCAAGCCGTGGTGCAACGCGCCCGCGCGTTTAACATGACGTGCTGCGCCGTGGCACGTTCGGCGCGCGACAAAACACCCGATGGCCTCGATTGGATCGGCACGCAAGGCGATCTGGCACAGTTGTTGGGTGACAGCGACTATATTGTGCTGACATGCGATCTGAACAGTGAAACCGAGGGCATGATCGATGCCGACGCTTTTGCCGCCATGAAACCGACAGCTTATCTTGTCAATGTTGCGCGCGGCGAGGTGATCGTCGAGGAGGCCTTGTTCAGTGCCCTCAAAGAAGGCCGCATTGCCGGGGCCGCGCTTGATACGTGGTATCGCTATCCCGTCAATATTGCCGATGCCGAACCCGATCCCGACCGCGGTGGCCCGTTTCAAGGCTCGCAATTTGATTTCAACGCGCTCGATAATGTTTTGCTGACGCCGCACAGTTCGGCTCACACTTATGCTGCCGATGAGGGGCGTTATGTGTCGATCGGACAAAGTTTACGCGAATATGCCCAAGGCGAGATCCCAAAACGCCATGTGGCGACCGGCACGGGCGATAATCTCGACGGTTTTCAAATGCCCTAAGGCCGTTTTGCCGACGGTTTTGCTGCGGCCACTTGCCACGCGCGCGCGCGGCGCGGGGTCTTGCGCTGGCAAGGGGACGTGGTAGGCTACGCGTAATTGAATTTTTAGGAGAATATCATGACAAATCTTGAGACCTTTCGCGCGGAAACCCGCGCTTGGCTTGAAGAAAACTGTCCCGAATCCATGCGTACCCCAATGCCCGAGCGCGAAATGCCATGGGGCGGGCGCAATGCCTCTTACCCGAACCCGGACACCAAGGTTTGGATGGACAATATGGCCTCACGCGGCTGGACGGCTCCGACATGGCCTGCAGAATATGGCGGCGGTGGGCTGTCCAAGGAAGAAAACAAAGTCCTTCAGGAAGAATTGGCCCGCATCAAGGCGCGCCCGGCATTGACCAGCTTCGGCCTTTGGATGCTTGGCCCGGCGCTGTTGGAATTTGCCAGCGAAGAGCAGAAGAAGAAATATATCGGTGAAATCGTGCGTGGCGAAATCCGCTGGTGTCAGGGCTATTCGGAGCCGGGTGCCGGTTCTGATTTGGCCGGCCTGCAAACCAAAGCCGAAGATAAGGGCGACCATTATCTGGTCAATGGGCAGAAAGTCTGGACGTCCTATGCCGACCAGTGCGATTGGATTTTCTGTCTGGTGCGTACGGATAATTCGGTCAAGCATGACGGCATTTCTTTTCTGCTGATCGATATGGATGATCCGGGCGTTGAAGCGCGCCCGATCAAGTTGATTTCCGGATCATCGCCGTTTTGCGAAACCTTCCTGACAGATGTCAAAGTGCCGAAAGAAAACCTTGTCGGTGAACTCAATAAGGGCTGGACGATTGCCAAGCGCCTGCTGGAGCATGAACGCAGCATGATTTCGGGCATGGGCATGGGGGCCGGTGCAGCCTCCATGGGTGGCATGGAAGCCGTTGCCAAAGAAAACTTCGGCACCGATGGCGACCGCATTGCCGACCCGGCCATCCGCAACGCCATTGCCGCGCACAAAATGGATCAGCAAGCCTTTGGCCTGACCATGAAGCGCGCGGGCGAGGAAGCCAAAGCCGGTCAGGGCATGGGCGCAGCGGCGTCAATGTTCAAATATTACGGCACTGAGGTAAACAAGCGGCGCTTTGAGCTGCTGCTCGATATAATGGGAACACAAGCGCTGGGCTGGGAAGGCGAAGGCTTTGACAGCAAGGAGCTTGCGGTAACGCGCTCGTGGTTGCGCTCGAAAGGCAATTCCATCGAAGGCGGCACGTCAGAAGTGCAGCTTAACGTGATTGCCAAGCGTGTGCTGGGCTTGCCGACGGCCTAAGACCCCGTCCTGAACAACTGGAGAATACCCATGGCTTTTGTGTTGAGCGAAGAGCAAACCATGTTGCGTGACATGGCGAAGCAATTTTTTAGCGAACAAGTCCCGGTCACGAATTTACGCAAAATTCGTGACGACGGCAGCGAAGACGGGTTTGACCGTGATGTCTGGAAGCAGATTGTTGAGCTTGGGTTTGCCGGCATTTTGATCCCCGAAGATCTGGGTGGCACGGGCTTCGGGCCGATGGGTATTGGCATCGTCATGCAGGAGGCCGGGCGCACGCTGGCCGCTTCGCCGCTTTATGCGACCGCGGTGTTGGGCGCAGGCATGATTATCGCTGCCGGCTCGGAAAGCCAGAAAAAACAACTGTTGCCGCGCGTTGCCGCGGGTGAACTGTTGCTGGCGCTGGCGATCGACGAAACCAACCACCACAATCCGGCAAATATCGCCATGACAGCGACCCGCGACGGCGATGATTTCGTGCTGTCGGGCGAAAAGCGGTTTGTCATTGACGGTCATATTGCCGACAAGTTGATTGTCGCCGCGCGCACTTCGGGGACGCCGGGGGAAACGCAAGGTATTTCGGCATTTTTAATCGATGCCGACATGGCGGGCATTACACGCACCCGCACGCATATGGTGGACACGCGCAATGCCGCCAATATTGCTTTCGACAATGTGAAAGTGCCGGCCGATGCGCTGCTGGGGGGTACCGACAGCGCGTTTCCGGAACTGGAAAACGTGCTCGATATGGGGCGCGTGTGCCTGTCGGCGGAAATGCTGGGCGGCATTGAAACTGTGTTCGACACAACGCTGACCTATCTGAAAGAACGCAAGCAATTCGACGCCATTATCGGCACATTTCAAGCCTTGCAGCACCGCGCAGCGGAAATGTTCTGCGAGGTTGAGATTTGCCAGTCTGTCGTGCTCGACGCCCTGTCAGCGCTTGAAGAACGCCGCAATGACATTCCGCGCGCAGCCAGCCTTGCCAAGGCGCGCCTGTCGGAAGCTGCGCGCCTGATTACCAATGAAGGTGTTCAGATGCATGGCGGCATCGGCATGACCGACGCGGTGGATGTCGGGCTGTTTTTGAAGCGCGCGCGGGTTCAGGCGCAAATGCTTGGTGACGCCAATTTTCACCGCAGCCGCTATGCCGATCTTGGCGGGTATTAAATCCGACACGGCAGACAGCCTTTGCCGCCTATTCCCCTCGACATTTCGGCCTCGAAGCGATATTTTCAAGCAACGCCCAGATCAGAAAAGGTAAACAGCCGATGGCCGACAACACCAAACTGCCTGACCGAATTACCGTGTTGGCAAAAGAATTTACGCCGGCCGCCATGGAATTTCACCGTCGCAATATGAGCGCACGGGGCTACCGAATGGAAGGCCAGATTACACCACGGCGTTATATGATGATCGACGGGCCGGGCGAGCCTTCTGATTTGTTCGACGGCGAGGAATATTATGCCGTGACCTTTGTCCATAAAGACGCAACGGAATAGTCCTGCGGCAAATAGACCAGATAAGGCAACTAAGCGCATCAAATCGTGTTTACATGTTATAGACTGTGCATCGAAACTAATTAGGCGAACTCATGTCGGTCGATTACGATAAATATATTGATCAAGCGCTCGGGTCGCTCCACACGGAGGGGCGCTATCGCGTGTTTACCGATCTGGCGCGCCGCGCCGGTCGGTTTCCCCGTGCCTGGGATCATTCCGGCGAAAGCCCGCGTGAAATTACCGTTTGGTGCTCCAACGATTATCTCGGCATGGGCCAAAACCCAAAGGTTTTGGACGCTATGAAAGGCGCCATCGACACAATGGGGGCCGGGGCCGGCGGTACGCGCAATATTTCCGGCACGCACCACGTCATTGTCGAGCTTGAAAAAGAACTCGCCGACCTGCATGACAAGGAAGCCGCGCTGGTGTTCACATCGGGCTATATTTCCAATGAAGCCACCATCTCCACGCTGGGCAAATTGCTGCCGGATTGTCTCATTCTGTCGGACGAGTTGAACCATGCCTCGATGATTGAGGGCGTGCGCCAAAGCGGATGCAGCAAGCGCATCTGGCGACATAATGATCTTGAACATCTTGAAAGCTTGCTGCGCGAGGCAGGCGATGAGCGCGCCAAACTGATTATTTTTGAATCTGTGTATTCGATGGATGGTGATATTGCGCCGATCAAAGAAATTTGCGATCTGGCCGAAAAATACAATGCCCTCACCTATCTGGACGAGGTGCATGCCGTGGGCATGTACGGGCCGCGCGGCGGCGGCATTGCCGACCATGAGGGCTTGATGTCGCGCATCGACATTATCGAAGGCACGCTGGCAAAAGCCTTCGGCATTATGGGCGGCTATATCACCGCCAAGGCCAATCTGGTGGACGCCATCCGGTCGTTTGCGTCTGGGTTTATCTTCACGACCTCATTGCCGCCGGCCATTGCCGCGGGTGCTCTGTCGAGCGTGCAGCATCTGAAAGCCGACAAGACTTTGCGCGTGGCGCATCAAGAACGCGCGGCAACGTTGAAAGCGCGTCTGCGGGCAGCGAATTTGCCGGTTTTACCGACTGACACACATATTGTGCCATTAATGGTCGGCGATCCGGTTTTGTGCAAAGCCGCGTCAGACCGACTTTTGCAAACCCACCATATTTATATTCAGCCGATTAATTACCCCACAGTGCCGCGCGGCACAGAGCGTCTGCGTATTACGCCGACGCCGCTGCACACCGATGCCATGATCGATGAACTTGTGGCAGCGGTTACCGAGGTCTGGGGCGCATTGGGCATTTCCCACGAGTATATCGAGCCGCCGGCCGCGGCCGTCGCACAATAGGGTGCCGCGAGTGTCCGGCGTCGCGCACCCGTCTGTTGCCTATGGGAAAACTGGTATTTTACTGGTTAATTTGGGAACACCCAATAGCCCTGATGCCAAGGGTCTGCGGCCCTATTTGAAGCAGTTTTTGTCCGACCGACGCGTGATTGAAACCTCGCCGCTTATCTGGCAGCCCATTTTGCGCGGCATAATTTTGAACACACGACCGCGAAAATCGGCGCGCGCCTACGCTAAAATCTGGCATACGCAGACCGATGAAAGCCCGTTGCGCTATTTCACCCGCGTACAGGCCGAAAAGCTGAAAGCACGGCTCGACGACACGCTGGAGGTCGAATGGGCCATGCGCTATGGCGCGCCCTCGATTGCCGACAAGCTGGCCGATTTGAAAGCGCGCGGCTGCGAACGCATCAGCGTCATTGCGCTTTATCCGCAATATAGCGCGTCAACATCGGCCAGCGTTTATGACGAGGTTTTTCGCGCGCTGCTCGATATGCGCTGGCAGCCCGCCATACGCACCGCCGCGCCGTGGCACGATTTGCCGGCCTATATTACGGCTTTGGCCGGCTCGGTGCGCGCGCATTACAAAACGCTTGACTGGAAACCGGATATTTTGGTGGCCTCATTTCATGGGCTGCCGCAAATATATTTCGACAAAGGCGACCCGTATCACTGCCATTGTGCCAAAACCGCTCGCCTGTTGCGTGAAAAACTGAAACTTCCCGACACCAAGTTCAAAACGACCTTCCAATCGCGCTTTGGCCCGACCAAATGGCTTGAGCCTTATACCGACAAAACGGTTGAGGCGCTGGCGCGCGACGGTACAAAAAAAATCGCCGTGATTACGCCAGGATTTGTGTCGGATTGCGTTGAAACGCTGGAAGAAATCAATCTGGAACTGCGCGAAACATTTATCGAAGCCGGGGGCACGCATTTCACCACCGTGCCCTGTCTCAACGAAGCCGACAGCGCCATTGGCCTGCTCGAAAAAATTGCCAAGCGCGAAATATCCGGGTGGTGAGCCTACAAACACAGCGGAATTTATTGACCTGACACGCTTCTTGCCCCACCTTGGTTGTATTGCAGGGTGGTGCGTTTGGAAGACTTTGGGCTGTTGTTGAATTTTGCGCCGAATATTAGCTCGCTCGCCGGGCTTGGTATTCTTGCCCTTGGCTGTGGCTACCAATTCCAAGTCGCCTCGCCCGTGTCACTGGCCCTGTTTGTGGCTTTTGCCAGCATCTGTATTGAAAAGCTACATCCTGTTATAACAGGCAGTGACCGCTTTATTGCATCAGATATTCTTACCAGTATTTTGGTCAGCAGTCTGGGCAGCCTATTTATCTATTTCGCAGCCGCTCTGGTCATTATCGCGGTTATGCGTATTCTCGTTGGTCGAAGAAGGAAAAAACGGGTTTTCTCCCGAGCCAAATAAATCATGACAAGTACAAATTTTACACCGGCTATCAAGGCCTATACGGTGGGGCTGTTGACGTTTATCTATACGGCGAATTATGTCGACCGCCAGATCGTCGCAATTTTGCTGCAATCCATAAAGCTCGATATGGGCCTTTCCGACACCCAGCTGGGGCTTTTGTCGGGGTTGGCCTTTGCCATCTTTTACGCCACGCTGGGTATTCCCATCGCCTATCTCGCCGACCGCATCAGCCGCAAGAAAATCATCATTGTCTCGCTGTCGCTTTTTTCGGTGATGACGATTATTTGTGGCTTTGCACAAAACTTCGTACAGCTTTTGTTGGCCCGCATCGGCGTCGGTGTGGGCGAGGCCGGCACCAGCCCGCCGTCGCACGCCATGATTGCCGACATGTATGCCCCCAGCGAACGGGCCACGCCGCTGGCTATTTTCGCGCTGGGCATCAATATCGGCCTGCTCATCGCCTTTCTCATCGGCGGATGGGTGAACCATCATTATGGCTGGCGCACCGCGTTTCAGGTTGTGGCTTTGCCGGGTTTGCTGCTGGTTGTTGTTGCCATCTTCACCTTGCGCGACCCGCCGCGCGGGTTAAGCGACGGGCGCGAAGCCCAAAAAGCACCACCATTGGGCGAGGTCACAAGCTATATTCTGCACAATAAAACCTTGCGCCAAATCATCATCGGCTCAACTCTGGTGGTCACGGTCGGCTATGGCGCCGTGGCCTGGTTGCCGACCTATTTCGTGCGCGTACACGGCATGACCACCATCGAGGTCGGCCAAGTTCTGGCCTTGCTGATCGGCATTGGCGGCGGCATCGGCACCGCGCTGGGCGGGCATTTTGCAGACCGTCTCGGCAAGCGCGATGTTCGTTGGAACCTCTGGCTGATTGCGCTATTAGCCCTGATCGGACTGCCGTTCTCGGTTGCTTCCTATCTTGCGACCGACACAAGATGGGCCATTTTGTTGCTGGCTTTTCCGGTCAGCGTTGGCGCGGTCTATTTCGGGCCGATCCTTGCCATGCTGCACACGCTGGTCAAACCGGAAATGCGCTCGCTGGCCTCGGCGATTTTGCTGTTCATCAATAATATTATCGGTTTGGGTCTGGGCCCGCTTATGATCGGGGTATTGAGCGATTATTTCGCGCCCAGCTACGGCGCGCGCGCCTTGCCCTATGCCATGGTCGCCTCGGCACTTTTGGGGCTGTGGGCGGCGCTGCATTTGTGGCTGGCATCGCGCACGCTGCGCGCCGACATTGAAAATATGGCGTAGACCGCGTAACACTGTTTCATGTCTGACTAAAGGAGCATGCGATAATCCGCTTTGCCACGATCTTTGCGCTGTTGACGCTGGCCCCACCCGCCATCGCCGGGCCGGTGACCTATTCGTCTGTCTACCAGATTTATCTGCGCGGCATTCTTCTGGCCCGCGCCAATGTGGAATTGGCTGTGAGCGCGCAGCAGTATCAATTATCGGCCTTGTTGCGCTCTTCGGGCATCGGCTTTTTGTTCTCCGACGCCAGCGCCCTCATCAGAACGTCGGGGAAAATTCTGGGTGAAAATATTGAACCGGAAGCTCTGCAGTATAGCTGGACGGATGATGACAGCGTAAATTTTGCCCGGCTTGATTATGCCGACGGTGCGCCCGCAGCTTACGAGACCAATTACAAGCCGGAAACGCCGCAAAATATCGTGGTGCCGGTGGCCCTCGAAGATGTGGGCCTCGGCACGCGCGACCCGTTTCTGTCTTTGTTGGTGCTGCAAAGCCCTGAAAAAGGCGATGCGTTTTGCCGCACGCCCATGCGCCTGTTTGACGGACGCCGCCTTGCCCAACTCAGCCCCGAATCAATGGCGGGCGCGCCGCGCGATGCCACCACCGGGGGTATTGCGTGCCGTGTACGCTGGACGCCGATTGCCGGATATCCGAAAAAAACCTATGAGCGCGCCGAAGAAATGCGCCCCGTCGATTTGGAGTTTGTCGGCATTGCCAATGGCCGCTTCATGGCCCCGCGCGAGGTTAATGTTGTCACGCGCTTTGGCACGGTGCGTATTGTGGCGGTTCAGCCGTTTCGCGAATCAAATCTGCCCATTGTGCCGGCAAAATTAAGCCCACCGCCGCCTGACGACGAAGAATGGTAATAAAAATCATCGACTTATGCGCGTTACAAATTTGCAATACTTCTTTGTCAATAGTCAGACTGGTTCCTTTGTCAGGGGTTTGTAATGCAGCAGCTTGTTACACCGAACGATGTTAACCCGCAGACCAATCACTATAAAACCATTTTCCTATCAGATATTCATTTGGGGTCGCGCGCGTGTCAGGCCGATTTGCTTCTGGATTTCTTGAAATATAATGAAAGCGAAAAAATGTACCTTGTCGGCGACATTGTCGATGGATGGCGCTTGAAACGCAGTTGGTACTGGCCGCAATCGCATAATGATGTCGTGCAGAAAATTTTGCGAAAAGCCCGCAAAGGCACTGAAGTAATTTATGTGCCTGGCAATCATGATGAAGGCTTACGGCGTTATTGCGGCACACATTTTGGCGGCATTGAGGTGCGCTTGACCGACACTTATAAAGCGGTCGATGGCAAAAGTTACCTCATCATGCATGGCGACGCTTTTGACAATGTCGTGCTTTATGCGCGCTGGCTGGCCTATGTTGGCGACCACGCCTATGACGCTGTGCTGGCTCTCAACACGGTGATGAACGGCATGCGCCGCATGCTCGGCATGCGCTATTGGTCGCTGTCTTCCTATCTCAAGGTCAAGGTCAAAAACGCGGTTCAATTTATCAGCGATTTCGAGGAAGCCGTTGTCCGCGAAGCTGATCGCTGCAATGTCGAAGGCGTGATTTGCGGACATATTCACCATGCTGAAATGAAAAAAATCGGCGACATTCAATATATGAATGACGGCGATTGGGTCGAAAGCTGCACGGCGCTCGTCGAACACCATGATGGGCGCTGGGAAATTATTCACTGGGCCGATATTGTGGGCAACCGCACGATCACCGAGCGCAAAAAAACCAAAAGCGCCGTTCCCGCATGAAGCGGATTTTGATTGTAACGGATGCGTGGCATCCGCAAGTCAATGGCGTGGTTCGCACCATGCAAAGCGTTATCGACCGCCTCAAAGCCCGCGGTCTTGAAATACGCACCATCACACCGGATATGTTTTTGACGGTGCCTTTGCCGGTTTATCCGGAGGTTCAGCTCTCGCTTTTTGGCGCCCGTAAAATCCGACAGATCTTTGACGCCTTTGAACCCGACGCGGTTCACATTTCCACCGAAGGCCCGCTGGGCTGGGCGGCACGAAATTTATGCGTCAAACGCGGGCTGTCTTTCACCACAAGCTATCACACCAAATTTCCCGAATATGTCTCTGCGATGTTGCGTGTACCGACAAGTTGGGGGTATCGCGTCATTCGCCGCTTTCACGCGCCCTCCTCTGCCGTCATGGTCGCCACAAAAACATTGGAGAACGAGTTGGTCGGGCATGGCTTTGAAAATGTCGTAAGCTGGACACGCGGTGTGGATACCGACCTGTTCACCCCGAAGCGTCCGCCCGCGCTTGAGCTTGCAAAGCCCGTCAGCGTGTATGTCGGGCGCGTTTCGGTGGAAAAAAATATCGAGGCCTTCTTGCACCTTGATATGCCCGGCACGAAGCTCGTGGTGGGCGGCGGCCCGCAGCTTGATCAGTTGAAGCAAAAATATCCCGATGTTGTGTTTACAGGGCCGAAATTCGGTGAGGATTTGGCGGCGCATTACACCAGCGGCGACATATTCGTTTTCCCCAGCCTGACCGATACGTTCGGTCTGGTCATGCTGGAAGCTATGGCGAGCGGGCTGCCCGTCGCGGCTTTTCCCGTGACCGGCCCGCTTGATGTGCTGGAGGGCACAGACGGCGCATTTATGGATGAAGACCTGTCCAAAGCCGTTGATAAAGCCTTGCGCGCAACCTCCAAAAAAGCCCGCAAACACGCCGAAAAATTCAGTTGGGAGGCGTGCACAGACCAGTTTTTGGCAAATCTCGTGCACGCGCGTTAAAGCGCATTTCCTACAAATGTACGTTTAATTTCTGGTTTTTTCCCCCCGACGCCCTAATTCCATAATCGAAGCAATGTGTCCAATCCATGCGCCTTACTCGATTGGACGGCATATCAGCTTCGGCGCGCTTTCAAGAATATGGAGGCGAGTATGCTAACTGGTACAGTTAAATGGTTTAATTCTGCCAAGGGGTACGGATTTATCACCCCTGATAATGGCTTGGATGACTGTTTTGTTCACGTGACGGCCGTTCAGGCGTCGGGTTACAAGCAATTGCTTGAAAACCAGCGTGTCGAATTTGAAATGCAGGAAGGCCGCAACGGCAGAATGGTTGCCGGCAATTTGACCCTGCTGGACTTTGCTGGCGACACAGCGGGCGAAGCTGCCGAATAGCGTGTCAACACCCTTGCCAAAAACACCTTTATCCGTAAATTGATGACAGGAGTTTTTGGTGAAAATTGAAATTTACACAACGCAGACCTGCCCGTTTTGCCATGCAGCAAAGGATTTGCTGCGGGCCAAGGCGGTGGCGTTTGACGAAATTGACGTGGTCGACCCGGCCATGCGGGCGGCAATGAGCGCGCGCGCCGACGGGCGCACAAGCGTGCCGCAAATTTTCATCAACGGCACGCATATTGGCGGTTGCGACGATCTTTACATGCTGGAAGAAACCGGAAAGCTGGGCGCGCTGCTGGCAGATGACACCGCCACCGACGCTTAGCCGCGCGACATTTCAACCCTAACTTGGCGTTCAAGACTGAGCACCACGCCAATGCTGATCAAGAATGTCAGCATTGATGTGCCGCCATAGGAAATGAACGGCAACGGCACACCGACCACCGGCGCAAGCCCCATGACCATCGCCAGATTGATGAAAATATAGACGAATAAGGAAAACCCGATGCCGGCCACAACCAGCCGAGCAAACTGACTACGCATTTGATTGGCAATAAAGGCAAGTTGCACCAGCAAAAGCACAAACAACACCAGCAACAGCACACTGCCAACAAACCCCATTTCTTCGGCGTAAATTGTGAACACAAAATCGGTATGTTTTTCCGGCAGAAAATTAAGCCGACTTTGCGTTCCTTCGCTGAACCCCTTGCCAAACATGCCACCCGAACCAATGCCGATTTTTGACTGAATAATGTGATAGCCGGCGCCCAGCGGGTCGCGTTCGGGGTTTAAAAAAACCAGCACACGTTCTTTTTGATAGTCGAACAGGCGTTGCCACACCAGCGGTACGGTCGCCACAATGGCGACGGCACCAACGGCAAAATACCGCCAGTTCAAGCCGGCAAGAAACAGCACCCCAATGCCGCTTACCGCCAGCATAATCGTTGTGCCCAAATCCGGCTGGTTGATTATCAGCATGACCGGCACAAGAATAATCAGCGCCGGTACGAAGAGGTTTTGAAAATGCGACACGACATCTTGGTGTATCGACTGATAAAATCGTGCCAGCGCCAAGATCATGCCAAGGCGAATAAATTCAGACGGCTGCACCGTGACAATGCCGAGGTCGAGCCAACGCTTCGCGCCCATGGTCACATCACCAAATAGCTGCACACTGAGCAGCAAAAGCAGCAGGCCGCCAAATATGAAATAGGCGCCATTGTACAAAACCCGCACATCCAGCGCCGCCACCGCCAGCATCAGAAAAATACCGATGATGAGCCGCACCCCGTGACGCCAGGCCCACGGGTCAAAAGACCCGCCCGCCGCCGAATACAATGTGCCGACCCCGACCAGCCCCAGTAAAAACACCGTCAGGATCAAAAACCAGTTGAGGCCCTGACCGAAAACAAAGGCACCCTCGCGGGCGCTGCCTGTGGTGTTGAGGCTCATGATATTTCCCCGCGCCGCACCCGGTCTTCATTACGCAGCAACTCGGCCATAATATCGCGTGCAATGGGTGCCGCCACATAGGCCCCACCGCCGCCATGTTCGATAACGATGGCAACGGCGTAGCGCGGATTATTATGTGGTGCATAGCCGACGAACAACGAATGATCGCGCAAATGCCAGTCGAGGTCCTTATTGGCCAAAACACCGCTTTCGCGCTCGTCTTTGGAAATGCGGCGCACCTGAACGGTTCCGGTTTTGCCGCTCATGCGATTGCCGTTGATCAATATTGACGAGTCATAGGCTGTGCCCTTGGGCCGGTTGACAGTCTTATACATGGCCCGGTTCACCAGCGCTAGATGCTGGGGGTCAAGACCAATGGGTACGGGCGAGACAAGTTCAGTGTTCTTGATAAGACGCGGACGTACAATCAGGCCGCCATTTGCCAGCGATGCCGTCATCACCGCCATTTGCAGCGGGGTCAGCAGCAAAAACCCCTGCCCGATGCCCGTAATCAAGGTTTCGCCGGTGCGCCAGCCGGCATCATAATTGGCCCGCTTCCAGTCGCGCCCGGGAACAATACCGGTTTTTTCCCCGCCAATCTCAATTCCGGTCGGTTGACCGAGATTGAAACGGCGCGCCATTTTTTCAATATTGTCGATCCCCAGACGGCGTGCGATTTCGTAAAAATACGTATCGCACGACTCTGCGATAGCCTCTTCAAAGCGCATGGGCCCATGGCCTTCATCCTTCCAGCAATGGAAGTCTTCGCCGCCAAAGGAATACATACCCGTACATTCGATCGGCTCGTCCGGCGTGATGACCTTTGTTTCCAGCGCGGCCAGCCCGACCAACATTTTGAACGTCGAGCCGGGCGAATATTGCCCGCGCAGCACTTTGTTCATCAATGGCTTGCGCTCGTGCCCGACCATCTCGTTCCAACTTTTGGCATCCACGCCTTGCGAGAGCATGTTGGGATCAAACGCCGGTGTCGAGACCATGCACAGCAAATCACCGGTTTGCGTGTCCATGACAATGGCTGATCCACTATGCCCGGCCATGCGCTCATGCGCGAATTTTTGCAAATCGATATCGAGGGTCAGCTCAATATCGGCACCCGGCTGGCCGGGGTCAAAAGCCAATTCGCGCACCGTGCGCCCATGCACATTGACTTCGACATGGCGCACACCCGCCTCACCGCGCAACGCGGCCTCGAAATAGCGTTCTATGCCGCTGCGCCCGACCATGTTGGCGGGAGCATTGCCGTGCACTTCAATGTCGCGCTGGGTTTGGGTACCAACATAGCCGACCGTATGCGCGGTGGCATCGCCATAGCTGTAGATGCGTCGGTCGCCAACCCGCGGCTGCACACCGGCGAGAAACGGCAAGTTCAGATTAACTTGCGAAAAGGTTTCCCAACTCAGATTTTCGGCAACTGTCAGCGGACGGAATTTTGGCCCACGCCGGGCGCGACGCAGCAGGTCTTTTTTCTGTCGATCTGAAAACCCGAGCAAGCGGGAAAGTTTTTCAACCGTCGCATCAAGATCACCTGCTTGCTCGGGAATGAGTACAACCTGAAAATCCTGATCATTATCGGCCAGCTTGACTTTGTTGCGGTCGAAAATATTGCCGCGCGGGGGAGCCATGAGCCTGACATTGACGCGATTGTCTTCGGCGAGCGTAGCATAAAGGTCGCTGCGCGCGACTTGGAGATATTGCAATCGGCCAGCCAGCAGCGAAAACAGGGCGACCTGCGACACGCCCAGCACCAGCCCGCGACGGGTAAAGGTTGTTGCATCGTCTTCAAAACCGGCCATGACCTCGGGTCTACTCCTGTTCTTCAGCAATTAGCAGCCCTAATATTAGGCTGATTGGGAAAAACCATAAAGACGATAAAAGCGCCGAGCCCATGGTGAGCCAAAACAGGCTCAACATATCCTCGCGCAGAGCGGCAATGAGATAGCCGAAGAAAAATGTCAGCGTACAAATGACCGTGTAGCCCAACCACCGACCGCGCAGACTGGCGCGCACCAATACACGCTGTTGGCCATGCGCGGCGAGGAAAAAAAACGTCACCAACACCGCCCAGAAACCGATCGGCGTGCCGTCAATGACATCTTTGAAAAACCCCAGCAACATGATGATGACGGGGTTGAGACTGCGTTTGCTGTAAAGCGCAAGAAAAAACACCGGAACCAGAAATAACGCCGGATCAACATGCGCCGTGATTTCAAAGCCAAAAGAAACATGGCCGATAAGAATGAGAATAAAACCCAAAAACAGCGGCAACACATTGACCAGCACGCGCTGTCCGGGGGATTGCACACCGAGAGAAGATTGCCCGCTCATTGTCCCGACACCGACAAATTTTGCCCTTCCGTCTCGCGCGGCGGCAGCGCGATATCGCGGGTCGAAATGATACGGACATAACTGAGATTTTGCAGATTTTCCCGTAAGTCGACGATGGGTTGCCCGTTAGTGTCGACGCGCACAACCCCAACCGGAATACCGATGGGCACCTGCCCGCCATCGCCCGATGTCACCACCTGCGCGCCTTCTCGAATGACCGTGTTTTTGGGTAAAAACCGCAAGACCGGATTGTCGGCATTGCTGCCCGACAGAATGGCGCGAATATTGTCAGGCATAATGAGCACGGGCACGTGGCTGTTAAAATCCGTGAGCAGCAATAAGCGGCTGGAAACGCGCCCGACCGACACAATGCGCCCGATAAGACCGCGCCCACCCGTGACGGCCTGCCCCTCCTTCACACCGGCAAGGCGTCCGGAATTTGCCACCAGTGTGCGTACAAATGGGCTTTGTAAATCGGCAATTACGCGCGCCGAAATAACATGCAGTTCCGGCTCTACGGGCAGGGCCAGCAATTCGCGGTAGCGGTCCAGCAATACGCGATTGCGCTGCAATTCAACAACCTGCTCACGCAGACGTTGGTTTTCCAGCTGCAATTCTTGATAGCTGGCTTGCAAGTCAACCAAATTGGTCGCCACATTTCGCATTTTGCGTAACTCGACACTGGGGCGGGAAATCAGATCATAGGTCGGCGTAAACACATCCGACATAAGTTGGCGCAAATTTCCTATTAAGCGGTCATTGCGGGCAACAAATACCAGACAGATGGCGGCAAATAACAGGCATATTATAGCGATGCCGGAAACGCTGATAACACGAAGTTCGCTGCGTCTTGATTTAAAACTAGCCACCTCGTGCTCCCAAACCTATTGTTCATTAATAGGCCGCTGAAAGAACATGCTTCATG
>CAJXCG010000007.1 GCA_913051715.1 uncultured Rhodobiaceae bacterium | reverse complement strand
AGCCCCGGGCCATGTGCTGATTATTCCGCGCGCCGCGGCCACCAATGTTCTCACGCTCCAAGCCGATGATGCGCGCGCCGTCATGACAACCACGCATCTTCTCGCTCCTGCGGTTCAAAAAGCCATGGACGCGCCCGGCCTGATGCTGGCGCAATTAAACGGCTCGGCTGCCGGTCAAACCGTCCCGCATTTTCACATGCATATTATTCCGCGCCGCGAAGGGCTGGAAATGCTGGGGCACGGCACAAAAATGGCCGATATGGACGAACTGGCCGAGATCGCAACGCGCATCCGCGCGGCGATTTAGGTTACTTTTTCGCTCGGCTTATCGCTTTTACCGCCGGATTTACCGGATTTCAGCTTAATCGACAGACCGGCTTTCTTGTCCCGACTGACCTGAACAACGCCGCCATTTTGCAGCTTGCCGAACAGCAATTCATCGGCCAGCGGCTTTTTGATGTTTTCTTGAATGATACGCGCCATCGGGCGGGCCCCCATAAGCGGATCATAGCCCTGCTCCACCAACCAATCCATCGCCTTGCGGTCGACCTCAATGATGACATTTCGGTCGGAAAGCTGTAGCTCCAATTCGAGAATGAACTTCTCGACCACCCGCACGACCACTTCCGGCGGCAGATTGTTGAACGCAACCACGGCATCCAGCCGGTTGCGGAACTCGGGCGTGAACATTTTATTGATCGCGTCCGTATCCTCACCCTCGCGGCGTTCGCGGCCAAAGCCCATTGGCGCCTTCGCCATATCGGAAGCTCCTGCATTGGTGGTCATGATCAAGATGACATTGCGGAAGTCCACCTTGCGACCATTGGCGTCTGTCAGGGAGCCGTGATCCATCACCTGAAGCAAAACATTGAAGAGGTCTGGGTGCGCTTTTTCAATCTCATCCAGCAACAATACGCAATGCGGGTTCTGGTCGACACCATCGGTCAGCAGGCCGCCCTGGTCATAGCCAACATATCCGGGAGGCGCACCCAGCAGGCGCGAAACCGTGTGGCGTTCCATATATTCGGACATGTCAAAGCGCAACAACTCAACGCCCATGGCGGAGGCAAGCTGTCGGGCCACTTCCGTTTTGCCGACCCCGGTCGGCCCCGAGAACAAATAGCTGCCAATGGGCTTTTCGGCCTCCCGCAAGCCAGCACGGGACAATTTGATCGACGCCGCCAGCGCGTCAATGGCTGTGTCCTGACCAAACACAACACGCTTCAGCGTCACATCCAGCCCGCGCAGTTTTTCGGTGTCGTCTTTCGAGACAGTTTTTGGCGGAATACGCGCCATGGTCGCAATGACCTTTTCAATATCGCGCACGCCGACTGTTTTTTTGCGCCGCGAGGCGGGCAACAGCATTTGCGATGCGCCAACCTCGTCAATAACATCGATCGCCTTATCGGGCAGCTTGCGGTCGGCCATATAGCGCGACGACAATTCCACCGCCGCTTTCAATGCTTCATTAGTGTAGCGAACTTTGTGAAATTCCTCGAAATAGCTTTTCAACCCTTGCAGGATTTTGATGCTGTCGGGCACGCTCGGCTCATTGACATCAATCTTCTGGAAACGGCGCGCCAGCGCACGATCTTTTTCAAAGTGCTGGCGAAACTCCTTATAGGTCGTCGAGCCCATGCAGCGCAGGCCACCGCTTTGCAAAGCGGGTTTAAGCAGGTTCGAGGCATCCATCGCGCCGCCCGAGGTTGCACCAGCCCCGATGACGGTGTGAATTTCGTCGATGAACAAAATCGCTTCCGGCATGTCTTCCAATTCTGCCATGATCTGCTTGAGGCGTTCTTCGAAATCACCGCGATAGCGCGTGCCGGCCAGCAACACGCCCATATCCAGCGAATAAATGATATTGTCGTGCAGAACATCCGGTACATCGCCCTCGATGATTTTGCGCGCCAGACCCTCGGCAATGGCGGTTTTACCGACGCCGGGATCGCCCACCAGAAGCGGGTTGTTTTTATTTCGGCGGCATAAAATTTGAATAGCGCGTGACACTTCATTGCCGCGCCCGATCAGCGGATCGACGCGTCCGTCGCGGGCTTTGTCATTCAGATTGATGCAATAGGCGGCCAGCGCTTCACCGGCGGCAACAGGGGCGGCATCATCGTCCAGCATGTTTTCGCCAACCACCGGGCGGCTTTCGCTGTGGCCGGGTTTTTTGGCAACCCCGTGCGAAATGAAATTCACCGCGTCATAGCGGGTCATTTCCTGTTCTTGCAGGAAATACGCCGCATGGCTTTCGCGTTCGGCGAACATTGCCACCAACACATTGGCACCCGTCACCTCATCGCGGCCCGAAGATTGCACATGAATTACCGCCCGTTGGATAACCCGCTGGAACCCTGCCGTGGGCTTGCAGTCCTCGGTCTCGTCCATAATCAGGCCGGTCAGCTCATTGTCGATATAATCGGTCAAATTGCCGCGCAGCTTGTCGAGATCAACGCCGCACGCCTCCATGACAGCCACCGCTTCAGTGTCTTCCGTCAAGGCGAGAAGCAAATGCTCCAATGTCGAATATTCGTGATGACGCTCATTGGCGAGCACGAGCGCTCGATGCAAACCCTGTTCTAACTCTTTTGAAAATGCTGGCACAAAACGCTCCTGTTGTTTTCTCTAATACTTCTCAGTCTTTTTCCATTGTGCACTGCAAAGGATGATCATGTTGACGGGCAAGATCCATGACCTGTGATACCTTTGTTTCAGCCACCTCATAGGTAAAAACACCGCATATACCCACTCCATTTTGGTGCACATGCAGCATGATTTTGGTTGCATCTTCAGCACTCTTGGAAAAAAAGCGCTGCAACACATACACCACAAATTCCATCGGCGTGTAATCATCATTGAGCAGCAAAACCTTGTACATGGACGGCTTTTTGGTTTTCGTCCGTGTACGGGTAATCGTTCCGGTGCCGGTGTCGCCGCCATCTTCATCTGCGGGCCCTGCCAGCCGAACGTCCAAAATCTGCCTTACGTGCTTCATATTCTCATTGTGACCCAATTTTTCCCACTGCATCAAGGCAAACCTTGAAACTGTATACTGAATACATAGGTTTGCTGTTTCGAAACGCAAGATGTCTTGGTACCGTGTGTCAAATTGTCAGATGAGTCTCTTCATGTTCCGCCTTTCGGCTATTTTGTGTGCCCTTAGCATTTTTCTGTCGGCTTTGCAGCCGGTAGCGGCGTCGCCGAAATATGCATCGATTGTGGTTGATGCCCATAGTGGTCGCGTTTTGCAATATTACCGCGACGAACAGGTGCGGTTTCCGGCCTCGCTTACCAAGATTATGACGGTTTACGTTGCACTGGAAGAAATTCGCGCCGGGCGCATGGAGCCGGATACGCCGATCCGCGTTTCGGCAAACGCCGCCAAGCAACCGGCCAGCAAGCTGGGGTTGCGCGCGGGCGAGACAATTTCGGCGCGCCTGGCCTTGCAAGCCCTTATTGTGAAATCGGCCAATGATGTTGCCACCGCCATGGCTGAGCATATTTCCGGCAGCGAAACCAAATTCGCCAAGCGCATGACACGCACCGCGCGCAAGCTCGGCATGTTTGACACGAATTTCGTCAATGCTTCAGGGCTGTTTAACCGGCGTCAAAAAAGCTCGGCGCGCGATATTGCCCGCCTCGCCAAAGCCGCCATTGATGATTTTCCCGCCTATAACGGCTTATGGAAGCAACGCTATCTCGTGCATAAGGGTCAACGTATATCCGGTCACAACCGCCTATTGGGGTCGCTGAAGGGCAGCATCGGCATGAAAACGGGTTATATCCGCGCGGCGGGCTACAACATCGTTAATCTGATCGAGCGCGGCGACAAACGCCTGCTTGTCGTGGTTATGGGCGGGCGCAGCGCCAAGTCGCGCGACGCGCAAGTGCGCCGACTGCTTAAAACCACCCTGCCGCGCGCGGCGTCGGCGCCTGTCGGCATGAAACGCGCGAAATTCAACCCCGCCGAAGCGTGGTTGCGTATCGGCTCTGACCGTCCCCTAACAAAAACCGCGCCGGCCACAACACGGCCCAAAATACGGCCCATGATGCAATCCAATAAGGCATCCGGTCAAAACCGCGGGCAAAGGCCGCAAGAAAGGCCCGCGCAGCGCACGGCGCCTGATGGCAGCTGGAAAATACAAGTCGGCTCGTTTGTTGAAGCCGATGACGCAAGACGCCAGCTTTCCCAGGTCAAAGAAATTCTGGGCACCGCCCTGAAACAAGCCGAGGCGCGCACCGAAACCGTGCGTCTTCGAGGCAAGAAAATGTACCGCGCGCGTTTTGCCAAGCTGTCGCAAGCCCAAGCCGTAACCTTATGCGCGCAACTCACGCGCCTAAAAACCGGCTGCCTGCCGATTGCACCCTAATCCCACTTTAATCATCGTTGAGCAAAATATCGCGCGCCTGATTGAGCTGGGCGGCGATCCAATCCGTGCCGCCATGGTCGGGATGGTTTTTGACAATCAAGTCTCGATAGGCAGCTTCAATCTCTTCCTTGCTCGCCGTGGCATCGACCCCCAGCACCTCGCGCGCCTCGCCAACCGACATTGGCTGCGTGCCAACCTTGCCGCTCGACGCACGCGCTTTTTGGTCGCCCGGCGCGTCCTCGCGCATAACCCGCCACAGGCGCACCAACCACACCATGACAAAACCCAAGGGGGCAGCGAGGCCATAGCGCCCCGCCAGCGCCAAAAGAACCAACCCCAGCCCAAGAACCAAAAACAAGATGACCAGCGCCAAGACGCGCAGGTGACGCGCCGACAGCCGTGCCGCCAGCGAAGCAACCAAAAGCAACGCCAATAGACTGATAAGACCCAGCGCGAGAAAACCCATCAGAGCGAAACGCCGGGCAGGTTCAGCGCCGCAACAAGCGCGCGCACCTCGGCGCGCGCGGCGACGTGCGACATGGTGAGATTGGTGTTGGCTTCTTCATCGGTCAGGTCAAGCAAGGTGATCCCCGCCGGATACATTTCTCTGAAAATGACGCGCTCGGAAAGCCCCGATGCCTGACGAAACCCCAAGCGCCGCGCCAACTGATCCAGCGCCGTTTCCAAGCGCTGCCGATTTTTGGCGTGAATGTGGCTGGTGCGATTGCGAACCACAATCCAGTCAATACTGCCGCCATCGGCCTGCGCGCGTGCTTTGCGGCACGACCAGACCATTTCGGAATAAATGCTGGGGCCGGTGATCGACAAATCATCCGGGTCAACCGTCGCCAGCAGGTCAAAATCGACAAAACTTTCATTGATCGGTGTGATCAGCGTGTCGGCGGCGGCATGCCCAAGCCGCGACAAATACGAATCCGAGCCCGGGCTGTCGACCACGATGAAATCATTGCCGGCGCGCAAATGCGTCATGGCAGCAACGAACTGTTCCTGCTCAGCGCGTTGGCGCAGGGAAAGGTCATTATAGTTGAACTCTTCCAGCGGAAAATGCTCCGGCATGGCGACGGCGCGACGGCCGACCCATATTTTCCGGTTCTCGATATAACGCGAAAGCGAGCGCTGGCGCACGTCCAAATCCAGCGTGCCGACCCGAAACCCCTCGCCCAGCAGCGCCGCCGTCACATGCATGGCGGTGGTGGTTTTGCCCGACCCACCCTTTTCATTGCCCACCACAATGACGTAAGGACTACGCAGTGCAGTATCGGATAACGCTTCGGCCTGCTCGCTCATGAAAAACACCTTTAACTTTAGCGCCTTGAACTTTAGCTTTCGGCAGTATAAACCCGATTCCGGCTTTTGACTGCATTTTCCAATGCGCCAATCGCTAGCCAAAAACGGCGATTTCCCTGTCTGGCACGGTGTCGCGGCGCTAGGATACGCAGATGAATTTGAAAGACAGAAAAATTCTGATCACCGGGGCCAATGGCGGGCTGGGCCGAGCCATGGCTGCACGCATGGCAAAAGCCGGTGCGCGCCTTGCGCTATGCGAACAAACCTCGGAACTTGCCGCTTCTGCATTGGCCGCCCTGCCCGACCCTTTGCGCGCGCAAGCCCGTGCCTTTGCCGGCGATCTGACCGACGAAAGCGGCGTAGCCACCATGGTGGCGGACAGCGCCGCCGCGCTGGGCGGGCTCGACGGGCTGGTGAATAATGCCGCGATTTTAACCGCAGACGACACAGACCCGATTGCCACGCCGCTTGATAGCTGGCGCAAAACGCTTGAGGTCAATGTCACCGGTGCGTTTTTGGCGTGCAAGAATATTTTGCCGATTTTCCTCGCCGGAGGGGGCGGGTCGATTGTGACGCTTTCTTCCGTTGTGGCGCATAGCGCATCGGCAACGTCGCAAATCGCCTACACAACCAGCAAGGGTGCATTGGAAGCCATGACGCGCGAAATCGCTGTTGCCTATGCGCGCGATCATATTCGCGCAAATTGCGTGGCCCCCGGCCCGGTTCTAACCGACCGGACAAAACATTATTTCGACACGCCCGAAAAATGGCAAATGCGGCGTCGCCATATCCCTATGGGACGACTGGGGCGGCCGGAAGAAGTTGCCGCGCTGGTGGGTTTTTTACTGAGCGATGAGGCAGGTTGGCAGACAGGCGGCGTGTACCGCGTCGATGGCGGCATCAGCGCGGCCTATATCGTCGATGACCGCGACGGCAGCGAAAGCCCCTAAAGCATGGCTCCGCTTTCACCCTTTCGCCGGATTGACGCTTTGCGCGACTATGTGCGTGCGTGTCGTGCCGACGGGCACCGCGTGGGGCTGGTGCCCACCATGGGCGCCCTGCATGCAGGACATTTATCGCTGGTTGAGGCCATCGGCCGGCACACCGATACGGTGATTGTGTCGATTTTCGTCAATCCAACGCAATTTGCAGCGCATGAGGATTTGGACACTTACCCGCGCCACGAAGCCGAGGATTTGGAGAAATTGGCGTCAACGTGTGCAACGGCGGTGTTTGCACCATCTGCTGGCGACATGTATCCGCCTGGCTTTGCCACCTCCGTGGCTGTCGAGGGGCCAGCCAACGGGCTGGAGAGCGATATGCGCCCGCATTTTTTTGCCGGCGTTGGGCTTGTCGTTACCAAGCTTTTGCTGCAAACCCTACCGGATGTGGCGATTTTTGGTGAAAAAGATTACCAGCAACTTTTGGTCATTCGCCGCCTTGTCCGCGACCTTGATATTCCGGTGGAAATTATCGGCGGGCCGATTATCCGCGAGGCGGACGGGCTGGCTATGTCATCGCGCAACAGCTATTTGTCGCCCGATCAGCGTGCTATTGCCGGACGGCTAAACCATGTGTTGCGTGAACTGGCCGAGGCGTCCGACCCGCCCGATATTGCCGAGGCGGCGGCGCGTCAGGCATTGCTTGAGGCAGGGTTTTCCGAGGTCGATTACGCCTGTATTCGTGACGCCGAAACCTTGGCAGCACCCGACAAACAGACCACCCGTCGCCGCGCGCTCATTGCCGCGCGCCTGGGCGACATTCGCCTCATCGACAATATGCAAGCACGTTAAGGGTTACAAAAGCCCCATTTCGGACAATTCGTGGCGCATGTCTTCGGGCATGTCGTCGTCTATTTCAATGTCGCTCGGCATGTCGACGGGCGCATCTTCGGGCGTCAGATAACGCCAACCCTGAAACGGTCGGCGCGCCTGCAACCGCGTCAGCACCAGCGCCGGGTCAAGATGCAGGTGACACCGACGAATACCCTGATCATCTACGAATTCTTCAATGTCTGTTATCGGTTGGCGTACACGGATCTGGCGTTTGATCACCCAATAGATCGAACCATTGTCGAGGAGGTCGGGCACACGGCGCGGCACCATGCGCGTGGTGTGGAACACGCGTTTGTAAGTTTTTTGCAAATGCTTTTGCCATTGCACGAGATCGTCAATGTCATCGGCACCGACGCATAATTTCACGAGATGAACTGTCATGGAATGAATTTTAGGTCACAAAAAAGCCAAAGCAAAATTATTTGCCGTCTGACGACGTTTCTTTTGTGAATACATGCGCGCGGTTCGAACCGGTGAACAGTGAATAAAACCCGCCGCCCAAAGCACCGCCAATAATGAAAAACTGCGTCCCGCTGCCAGCATAGGCCATTTGGTGGCGTCCCTGCGGCATGGGCGCCAAATCACGCCACCCCTTTCCGCTATAGCTCAAATGGCGCGCCAAAACCTTTTGCGCCGACTGGCTGAAACCGCCAGCATAGTGCAAGACCCCTTCGACCACCCCAAGCGCGCCACCGCTGGAAGCTTGCGGCAGCGATGCCAAGCGCGACCATTTCAAAGTATCGACATTAAATGCCTGAACGATTTTGCTGTCGCGTCCGTCCGGGCGCACACCGCCCGCGACGATGAGTAAAGACCCTTTTTTTGTCCATGCCGCATTGGCCACGGTCTCGGGCATGGGGTCACCGACATGTTCCCAGCGCCCAAGGCGCGAAACATAGCGCAAGACACGCGCGCTTTTTTCTCCGACGCCGCCGAGCAGGTACAAATTGCCGTCGGCAAAAACACTTGCATGTCCCGCGCGCGCTTGCGGCAGGGCAGGCAATTCGACCCACAGCGCACTTTGCGGCGTATACATCCAGACCTCGGACGACATATCACCGGTTGCTTGATCACGCCCGCCCGTCACAAAAAGCTGCCCATTGCCAGTGGCGAGTGAAAACCGCCACACGCTGGCCGGCATGGGCGTCAGGGGTCGCCAGCCATCATTTTTGGTATCATAAAATTCGAAAAATTGGCGCAAACCCCGTCCGGGTGCTCCGCTCATCACATAAAGTCCGCCGTCAACCGCCGCCGCGACAGCGTCGGAAACAGCGGCGGGCAGATTGGTCACCTCCCGCCATCCGGCATTTACCGGCCCGCTCAAGGCGAGCAGCACAAACGACAAAATAAATGTTTTACCAGAGCGGCGCATATTTTAACTTTTCAGTTCAGCAGAAACAGCGTTGCAAAACCAAGAAACGCCAAAAAGCCGACCACATCAGTGACGGTGGTAACAAATACACTCGACGCCACGGCGGGGTCAATCCCTGCCCGATCGAGCCCCAGCGGGATGAGGATGCCGGCCAGCGCAGCAACGATAAGGTTCACAATCATGGCCGCCGCCAAAACGACGCCCAGCATGGCATCGCCGAACCACACTGTTCCGACCGCGCCGGTTAGGACCGCAAATAAAATGCCGTTTAACAGCCCAATGCCAAATTCACGATAGACAACGCGCGCCGCATTGAGTGCCGAGATTTCCTGCGTTGCAAGGCTTCGCACAGTAATTGTCAAAGTTTGCGTGCCGGCATTGCCGCCCATTGAGGCGACAATCGGCATCAACACGGCCAGCGCCACCATCTGCTCGATGGAGCCATCAAAATAGCCGATCACCAGCGACGCACAAATGGCGGTTAACAGATTGAGAAACAGCCATGAGAACCGCCCGCGCGCAGCTTCAACGACACTGTCCGTGACATTTTCATCGCCCACGCCACCCAACAGCAAAATATCCTCGCCGGCTTCTTCCGTAATGACCTCAAACACATCATCAGCGGTAATGACACCCAAGAGACGCCGCTCGGCGTCGACGACGGCGGCGCTGACGAGGTTGTAGCGCTCAAACAGGCGCGCGACATCCTCGCGATCGGCATCCGCTTCGATGACGGTGAAATCATCGTGGAGGATATTTTCCATGTTCACCGGGCGTTGCGTCCGCAACACCTCGGACAAATGAACCACGCCGACGGGCTGGTGGCGCGGATCGACAACAAAGATTTCTAGAAAATGCGTCGGTAAATCGTCATTATCGCGCAAATAATCTATGGTTTGTCCGACCGTCCAGAACGGCGGTACGGCAACAAATTCGGCCTGTGCGAGGCGTCCGGCACTGTCTTCGGGAAACTCCAGCGCGCGTTCCAAAAGCGCGCGGTCTGAGGCCGAGATTTTCTGCAAAACCTCCTGCTGTTCTTGCGTGTCGAGGTCTTCCAACACGAAAACCGCATCGTCGCTGTCAAGCTCTTGAACCGTGGCAACCAGCGTGTCGATATCGATATATTCGACCACCTCGTCGCGCACCCCATCGTCAAGCTCGGCAAAAACAGGGGCGGGAATATCGCGCCCGACAAGGCGCATAAAATTGGCGCGATGGTCGTGCGACAGCAAGGTGATGATCTCGGCAATATCAGCCTCGTGCACATCGTCCAGCGCCGCCAAGAGCGCGACCTTGTCCTCGCGATTCAGCTTTTGGCGGATCTCGTGCAAAAACCCGGGTGTGATCGCATCCCCGATGACGGGCAGATCAGCTTCCGGCTTTTGCGCTTGTGGGTCTGTCGCCAAGGGCCCACCTTTCCTTTTGGCATGGTGTAGGGTGTCGAACTGTGTTTAACCTTACTGTCGTCACTACAAATTAGGTTCGATTCGTTATGTGACAAAGGAGGACTTTATGCTGGAAATTATTCTTTTCACCGGGTTATTGCTGTTGGTCAATCTTACTCTGCCGAGCGGGTTGGCGCTGTTATCGGGTGCTGTAGACTTGAACTATCTGGCAGGCTCGCGCGATGCGCCGGTCGAAAACATGCCACTCACCGCGGCGCGCGCCAAACGTGCTGCCAATAATCTGTTGGAGTCCCTGCCCGTATTTCTCGCCCTGGCTGTATTGTCCATCATGATGAACGCCCAGACGGTGGAACTGGCCGCGATTTGGCTAGGGCTGCGCGTGGCTTATTTGTTTGTGTATATGGCAAACATCACACATATCCGCACGCTGGTCTGGTTTGCTTCTGTGATCTGCCTGATTATGATGGGGTTGGAACTGGTTTAACGCTGCCGCGCTACCAGTCAAATTCATCCATCCACGAACTGAAAAACTCGGCTTCGTCGTAAAACCATTCGATGTCGAACTGGTCTTGCGCGATTTTTTTCTTCGGCTTCTCAAATGGCAACACGTTCGGAGCCTGATGGCCGTCTATGGTTTCCGGCTTGGATTTATTTTTGGTCATTGACAAAACCTCTACGCACTGTAGTTAAGCCAGACTCGGCATTGGCAAACGCGCTGAACTCATAAGACCATAATTAACGTTTGATGGCGAACAGGCAATCGTAATGTATACGCTGAGACAATTAATTATCCCGTGCAGCCTTGCTGGTTTGATTTCCTACCAGTCGCTCACCGTGCTGCCAATCATTCTGGGCGCGCTGGTCGATTATCGCGGTTTCACGCTGGCAAATGTTGGCTATGTCGGGTCGGTCGAAATTCTCGGCATGGCGCTGTCGGTCGCCATCAGCACGGCGCTGATCAATCGTGTACCGCGCAATCGGCTGGCGTTCGGTGCTGCCTTTGCGCTCGGCCTGACGCAAATATCATCCGCCTTCACATTGGACCCAAGCCTGTATTTTGCCGAACGCTTTGTGGCCGGCCTCAGCGCCGGAGGCTTGGCGGCTGTGCTGGCCTCGACGATTGCCCTGGCGCGCGTGCCGGAGCGCTTGACCGCGTTTATCTACCTGATCGACGCGCTGCTGGCTTCGGTGCTTTATTTGGCTTTGCCTGCGGTCATTGCTCGCTTTGAACTGGCAGGTGCCTATGCCCTTCTGGGCGGCGTGACAATAATGATCTCGCCCGTATTCCTTCTGCTTCCGGCGCGCGGGCCTGTCGCTACCTTGGCCAGCACGGGCTTTCGCAAAGACGCTCTGCGGGTCATTGCTTTTGCCATTATTTTAAGTGCAGCCGCAGCCGCGCATTGGACGTTTACCGAACGCATGGCTCTGCAAGTGGGGCTCACCGTCACGCAAGTGGGGCAAGTATTTGCCGGCAGCTTGCTGGTCGGCATTGTGGGGGCCTCACTGGCAGCGTGGGTGGGCGACCGTTTCGGCAGCGCCCGACCGATCGTGTTGGCTTGGACAATGGTGTTGGTGCTTGGCTTTGCTGTGCCCTATTTGCCGACCCCCCTCACCTTTATTTTGGGCTTCTGCTTGCTGCGCTTTTTCATGAACATTAACGACCCGTTCGTTGTCGGCGTGGTCGCGCGGCTTGATGTTGAAGGCCGCTTGACCACCATATTTGCCGCATCGGGATTATTTGGGGCCGCAATCGGCCCGTTTCTCGCCAGTACCATTGCGGGCGATGGCGATTTTACGCGCCTGAGTTGGGCGTTTTTGCTGATGGGGGCAAGCGCCTTTATTCTGTTTGCACAATTCCTGACCCGCCCGGCGATTGATCGCGGCGAAACCTCGGCCACGCCGTCGGGCGAGGCAACTGAAGCATCGGGCGACCCCGTCTAATGAAACCTTGATGCGCGCCTAAACCGCTTTAAGGGCTTGGGCGAGGTCAGCGAGAATATCGTCAATATGCTCAATACCGATGGACAGCCGCACATAGCCCGGTGTCACGCCCGAAGCAAGCTGGTCTTCGCCACTTAATTGGCTGTGCGTCGTGCTGGCCGGGTGAATGGCGAGCGAGCGCGCATCGCCAATATTCGCCACATGGTAAAGCATTTGCAGCGCGTCGATAAAGCGCCGCCCGGCATCTGCACCGCCCGCCAGTTCAAACCCCAGCAACGCGCCGTAGCCGCCCGTTAGCACAGCATCGGCGCGCGCTTTCATCGGCGCGTCCATCAAAGAGGGATAAATGACCTTCGACACGCCGGCCTGACCCGCCAGCCAGTCGGCGACTTTTTGTGCGTTTTCGCAATGCGCGCGCATACGCAAGGGCACGGTTTCCATGCCTTGCAAAAACATAAAGGCGTTGAACGGGCTCATCGCGCCGCCCAAATCACGCAACAGCGTTGTGCGCGCCTTCAAAATATAAGCGATCGGCCCCAGCGGTTTGGCCGCTTCGCTCCAGACCGCACCATGATAGGAAGGGTCCGGCGAATTGAGCGTCGGTTGTCGCTCGCCCGCAGCTTCCCAATCAAAATTGCCGCCATCCACAATCAGGCCACCAATCGACGTGCCATGACCGCCCAGATATTTCGTCGAACTATAGACAACAACCGCCGCGCCATGTTCGAGCGGACGGCAAATGACCGGCGCCGCCGTATTGTCCATTATCAGCGGGATGCCGTGAGCGCGGCCAATGGCGGCAACTTCGGCGATTGGAAACACCTGCAATTTCGGATTGGGCAGGGTTTCGGCATAAAAAGCGCGGGTGCGCTCGTCAATGGAGTCGGCGAAACCTTGCGGATTGTCGGGGTCAACAAACCGCACTTCGATGCCCATATCTTTCATGGTGTTGGCAAACAGGTTCCAAGTTCCGCCATAAAGGTCGGTCGATGACACAATATTGTCGCCGGCGCGGGCAATGTTTTGCAGCGCGTAGGCTGAAGCCGTCTGCCCCGAGGCTACGGCAAGCGCCGCAGCGCCGCCTTCCAGGGCAGCAATGCGTTGTTCCAGCACATCCGTCGTCGGGTTTTGCAGGCGCGTGTAAATATTGCCAAGCTCGGCCAGCGCAAACAGGCTTGCGGCATGCTCGGTGCTGTTGAACTGATAGCTCGTCGTCTGATGAATGGGAACCGCAACCGAGCCGGTGGTCGGATCGCTCCGCCAGCCTGCATGCAATACGATGGTTTCTGGATTTTTGCTGTCTGACATCACCAACTCTCCCAACATAAATTCAGGCTGTAAACCTACCAGCCCCGACGACCGTGTAAACAGAAAACTCGCACCGTGGCGCGGCGCGCGGCGCGCATTTGACAAAGCGGCACCGCAACGCGCATAATTTTGGCAGGGGGATTTGATATGAGTGTTGCTGTTCAAAAAGAAAACTTGGATCTGTTGCACGTCGCAGACCCACAGAATTTCGTCGACGGATCGATTTTTGACATTTTCGAAAAATTGCGCCGCGAAGATCCGGTTCATTACTGCGCCGACAGCCCATTGGGGCCATATTGGTCGGTGACGCGCTATGACGACATTATGACCGTCGACACCAGTCACCAAATTTATTCGTCGGCGGCAGCGCTGGGCGGCATTGTGATTGATGATGCGATCCAGAACGACCCGGACAATGAGTTTCAACTGGAAAACTTCATTGCCATGGATCAGCCGCGCCACACGCCGCAACGCAAGGCCGTGCAGCCCATCGCCTCGCCACCCGCCATTGACAGCTTCAAAGACCTTGTGCGCGAACGCACGGGCAAACTGCTCGACAGTCTGCCGGAAGGCGAAACCTTTAACTGGGTGCAGCTTGTTTCCATCGAACTGACGGTGCAAATGCTGGCGACGCTTTTTGATTTCCCGTTTGAAGACCGTCATAAGCTCGTGCGCTGGTCGGATATTGCAACAGCGAGCGAGGGCTCTGAACTCATCGTCGATCAAAAGGCGCGGATTGAAGAGCTTATGGAGTGTCTTGCCTATTTCACGCGTCTGCACAATGAACGCGCAAATGTGGCGCCAAAATTCGACCTCATCTCGATGATGGCGCATGACCCGAACACCAATAATCTCGACCCGCAAGCCTATCTTGCCAATGTGTTGCTGTTGATTGTGGGCGGCAATGACACCACGCGCAATTCCATGTCGGGCAGCATTTATGCCAGCAGTAAATTCCCCGACCAATTTGAGCGTGTGCGCGCCGACCGGAGCCTTATTCCGCAAATGGTCAGCGAGGTTATCCGCTGGCAGACGCCGCTATCGCACATGCGACGCACGGCGCTGCAGGACACCGAGCTGGGCGGCAAGCGCATCAAAAAAGGCGACAAGGTCGTCATGTGGTATCTGTCGGGCAATTATGATGACAGTGTGTTTGCCAAGCCCGAGCGCATTGATCTCGACCGCGAAAATGCAAATCGGCACATGTCTTTCGGCTTTGGTATCCACCGCTGCATGGGGCTTCGCATTGGCGAATTGCAACTGCGTATTCTGTGGGAAGAAATGCTGGACAGGTTCAAGTCGATCGAGGTTATGGGCGCACCAACGAAAGTGAACTCAAATTTTGTGCACGGCTATACCGACCTGCCGGTGCGGGTCACGCGCTTTTAGACTGAAGGTAAATGGTGCGGTCGAGAAGACTCGAACTTCCACGGGTTTTACCCCACAGCGACCTCAACGCTGCGCGTCTACCAATTCCGCCACGACCGCACTGGGGTCATGGGATAGCAAATATCAGATGGCTAAACAAGCAACTAAAGGCGCGCGTTTAGATACCGTCACCGTCAATATGAATACCACATTCGTCTTTGTCTGAACCGACCCAGCGCCCCGAGCGATAATCCCCGCCTGCTTCCACGCGCGCGGTGCACGGCATACAGCCGATCGACAGATAGCCGTCCTTGACCAAAGGGTGGCGCGGCAAATTATGGGTCTCGATATAGTTTTTCAAATCATCCAACTGCCAGTTGGCAAGCGGGTTCACCTTATAGCGACCTTCGCTGTCCTGCTCGATAATGTCCATTTCCTGACGCGCGCCGGTTTGGAAGCGTTTGCGCCCGGTAATCAGCGCGTCAAAGCCTGCAATGGCGCGCGCTTGTGGCAGCACTTTGCGTATATGACAGCAGCCGTCCGTATCGCGCTGCCACAAAGTGCCCTTCGGGTCACCCTGTTTCAAATCATTGGGATGCGGGCCAATGGCGCGTACATCCGTCAGCCCCAACAGCCCTTGCAGCCTGTCACGATAGCGCAAGGTCTCGCCGAATAATTTGCCCGTGTTCAGGAAAATCACCGGCGTTGTCGGATCGATAGCCGCAATCATGTGCAGCAAAATAACGGACTCGGCCCCAAATGACGACACAATGCCGATACGCCCCGCAAAACGCGTCTCGATCGCATCGCGCAAAATATCCTGCGCCGACAGCGCGGCATAAGATGTGTTCAATTCGCTCAAAAAACCGGGTGCTGCCGGCGTGGGCAAGGTGGCGGGGTTCATGACAACCATCCTTCCGCCTCAATCAGCTTATTGGTGCGTTCAATGAGTTCGCTGAAATCAGCACCTTCGGCGCGCCATTTTTCGCGCTGCTCGGCCAGTATATCCACGCGCGCAGCCCAGGCTTCGGGAAACGCATCTTCCAGTTTTGCTTTGAGCCCGCGCGCCAGACCCGGCGATTTGCCGCCCGTCGACACGGTCAACAGCAGATCGCCGCGCCGAACAAGCGCCGGCACATGGAAATCGCATAAGGGCTTCACATCCTCGACATTAACAAGCGTTTTGCACGCGCGCGCCTGCGCCGTCAGCGTTTCCTGCAACCCCGCATCAATATTCGCCATATAAACAAGGTGGACGGCAGCCAAATCTTCCGCATCGGGCCAGTTTTCCACCAACCGATCTCCGGCGAGGTCACGCATTTGCGCCTCGGCATTTTCAGCAAAGACGCGCACAAAGCTGGCGCCCGCCGCATCGACCATTTGCAAACGGCGACGGGCCTGCGGGCCACTGCCAATGATTGCTATTGTGAGATCGGTTGTGTCCAAAATTACCGGCAGCATAGTTTTCTCCATTTATGTCTATATGGATGATGTTTGCCTATTTATCAATATATTTTGGTAAATAAATAATATTACATAATTATTTTGTTTTATTTGTCGCCCCTTCGGATGATACAACCTTAGTCATGGTTCAAGAGCTCAAAACCGCCCAAAAGCCGGAGTTTTTATTCACCGATGAACCGGTTGAGTATGCCGAAGCACTGGCTTTTATGGAAGCGCGCGTGGACGATATTATCGCCCATCATGCGCGCGAATGTGTGTGGTTTCTAGAACACCCGCCGATTTATACCGCGGGCAAACGCGCCGACAGCGCAAACCTGCTTGCACCGAACCGATTTCCTGTACACGCCGCCGGACGCGGTGGCGACTATACCTATCATGGGCCGGGCCAGCGGGTGGTATATTTGATGCTTGATTTGCGCGCGCGCGGGCGCGATGTCCGACAATTTGTGCGTCAGGTTGAAAACTGGATTTTAAGCGCGCTGGCCGAGTTTAATGTGCAAGCCCGCATCCATGAAAAAAATGTCGGCGTCTGGGTGCCGCGTCCGGAATTGGGGCCAACCCGCGAAGATAAAATTGCCGCCATCGGTCTGCGCGTGCGGCGTTGGGTCAGTTTCCATGGCCTATCGCTCAATGTGGAGCCGGATCTTGAGCATTTTTCCGGCATTGTTCCCTGCGGCATCACCGATAAGGGCGTGACAAGTCTGGTCGACCTTGGGCTGCCAATTAGCCTTGCCGACGCCGATCAAGCGCTCCTCAAAAATTTTGACGCGAGTTTTGCGACCGCTATTCAAACTCCAGAATAATATCGTCAACCGCCAACTTGTCGCCTTGCGTCACCAGCACCTTGGTCACGGTGGCGTCTTTTTCGGCGCGCAGGATATTTTCCATTTTCATCGCTTCAACCACAGCCAGCGCCTCGCCCACTTTCACCGACTGGCCTGCGGTGACATTCACGCTTATCAACACACCCGGCATCGGGCAAAGCAAGGTTTTGTCGGAAGCGCCATCGGATTTTTCAGGCATGAAAGCGGTTAGCTCCTGGGCGCGTCGGCTCCGCACGGCCACATCAATCCCCGCCCCGCCGCCGGTAAGCCGGAACCCCTCCGCCAGCATATCAACGCTCACGCTTGTGGGGTTGCCATTGACATAGCCGTAGAAAAACAGATCGCCAGGCTTCCAACTGCTCTCAAGATTGATCAACTTTCCATCCACGCGAACGCCATTTGGCGCGCTCACGGTTTCGAACACGCGATCCTCAAATTGCACAATCAATTCATCTGGAGCATGAAACGCGTGCCCGTTGAGAATTTGGTCGGTTTGCGCGGCGCGGGCGGTCAATTTGGTCTGCATGAAACAGGCAATGGCCGCAAGCTGCTGGCCGAGGGCGTCGGAAATTTCTGCGCCCGAAAACCCTTCGGGAAATTCCTCGTCGATAAAGGCCGTTGTCAGCGCGCCCGATCGAAAGCGTGCGTGATGCATGATGGTCGTCAAAAAATCAATATTGTGGCGGATGCCATCAATGCGGAAATCGTCCAGCGCGGCGGCCATGGCGTCAATCGCCACATTGCGGTCGTCCCCATGCGTCACCAGCTTGGCAATCATCGGGTCATAGAAGAGCGAAATCTCGCCGCCCTCATAAACGCCTGTGTCATTGCGTATGGTGATGCCGTCGCGCACGGTTTCTTCCGGCGGGCGATAGCGCGACAAACGCCCCGTTGACGGCAAAAACCCGCGATACGGATCTTCGGCATAAATACGGCTTTCGATGGCCCAGCCCTTCAGTTCCACATCTTCTTGCTGTAGCCCCAGAACCTCGCCATCGGCAATACGGATCATCTGCTCGACGAGATCAAGTCCGGTGATCAGTTCGGTCACGGGATGCTCGACCTGCAGCCGTGTGTTCATTTCGAGAAAATAGAAATTGCGGTCGCCATCGACGATAAATTCGACCGTTCCGGCGGAACAATAATCCACCGCCTGCGCCAGCGCGACGGCTTGCGCGCCCATTGCCGCGCGTGTCGCTTCGTCGAGAAACGGGCTGGGCGCTTCTTCAATGACCTTCTGGTTACGCCGCTGGATCGAACATTCGCGTTCGCCCAGATAGATGAGATTGCCGTGCTTGTCGCCCAAAACCTGTATTTCGATATGGCGGGGCTGGGTTACGAATTTTTCGATAAAAATACGGTCATCGCCAAAACTCGCCGCCGCCTCATTTTTGGACGACTGAAAACCCTCGCGCGCATCATCGTCATTAAACGCAATCCGCATACCCTTGCCGCCGCCGCCAGCCGAGGCCTTAATCATCACCGGATAGCCGATTTCATTGGCGATTTTGACGGCTTCATCGGCATCCGCAATCAGCCCCATATGCCCGGGCACAGTGCTGACGCCGGCTTCGGCAGCCAGTTTTTTTGAGGTAATTTTATCGCCCATCGCCTCAATGGCACCGGGCGGCGGGCCGATAAACGCCACACCTTCTTTCTCAAGTGCTTCAGCGAACGCCTTGTTTTCGCTCAAAAATCCATAACCCGGATGCACAGCCTCGGCACCCGTCTGGCGAATGGCGTCGAGTATTTTATCGATAACGAGATAGCTTTCGCTCGCCGGTGCCCCGCCAATATGCACCGCCTCATCAGCATCTTTGACATGCTGGGCGCGCGCATCGGCATCGGAATAAACAGCAACGGTTTTAATGCCCATTTCGCGGGCGGTGCGAATAACGCGGCAGGCAATTTCCCCGCGATTGGCAATGAGTATTTTTTTGAACATGCGGCGAACCTATAGCGGGATATTATCGTGTTTTTTCCAGGGATTTTCGAGCTTCTTGCTACGCAGCAAGGCGAGCGCGCGCGCGACGCGTCGGCGTGTATTATGCGGCTGGATCACCTCGTCAATATACCCGCGTTCGGCAGCCACAAACGGATTGAGAAACTTTTCCTCATATTCCTTGGTGCGCCGCTCGATCTCTTCATCGTCACCCAGCGCATTGCGGAAAATAATTTCCACCGCGCCCTTGGCACCCATCACCGCGATCTCGGCTGTGGGCCAGGCATAATTCACATCGCCACGCAGATGTTTTGACGCCATCACATCATACGCACCGCCATAGGCTTTGCGCGTAATCACGGTAATTTTGGGCACGGTGGCCTCAGCATAGGCAAACAAAAGCTTCGCCCCGTGTTTGATAAGACCACCATATTCCTGCGCGGTGCCGGGCAAAAAGCCGGGCACGTCAACAAGCGTGACAATCGGAATGTCGAAACAGTCGCAAAACCGCACAAAGCGCGCCGCCTTGCGGCTGGCATCGCTGTCCAGCACACCGGCCAGCACCATGGGCTGATTGGCGACAAACCCCACCGTGCGCCCTTCCATGCGGCCAAAACCGACAATGATGTTTTTGGCAAAATCGGGCTGAATTTCAAAAAAATCGCCCTCATCGACCATTTTCAAAACCAGTTCGCCCATGTCATAGGGCATGTTGGCGTTTTCTGGCACGAGTGTGTCGAGCGACGGCTCAACGCGGTCGCGCACATCGAATGTCGGGCGTTCGGGCACGCCGGTGCGATTGCTCAAGGGCAGAAAATCGATCAGGCGACGCAGTTGGGTGAGCGCCTCGACATCATTGTCAAACGCGCCATCTGCTACGGAGGAGCGCGTGGTGTGCACTTTTGCGCCGCCCAACTCTTCGGCCGTCACTTCTTCATTGGTCACGGTTTTCACGACATCCGGCCCGGTTACGAACATGTAAGAGGTGTTGCGGATCATGAAAACAAAATCGGTAATGGCGGGCGAATACACATCGCCACCCGCACACGGCCCCATAATCATGGTGATTTGCGGAATAACGCCGGAGGCCAGCGTGTTGCGCTGAAAAACCTCGGCATAACCGCCCAGCGCATCGACCCCTTCTTGAATACGCGCACCACCCGCATCCAGAATACCGATAATCGGCGTGCCATTGCGTAGCGCCATATCCTGCACTTTGTTGATTTTGCGCGAATGGGCGCGCGACAGCGACCCGCCAAACACAGTGAAATCTTTGGCGTAAACATAAATCGGGCGGCCGTTTACCGTGCCCCAGCCCGTCACAACACCGTCGCCGGGAATTTTACGCTCTTCCATGCCGAATTCATGGCAGTCATGTTCGACAAACATGTCGATTTCTTCAAAACTGTCCGGATCCAGAAGCAGGTCGATGCGTTCGCGCGCGGTCAGCTTGCCGCGTGCATGTTGGGCCTCGATGCGCGCTTCGCCACCGCCCAAACGCGCAACCTTGCGGCGCTCTTCAAGCATGCGATTAATATCGTTCACAATTCAGCCCTCCCCTTTTAAGCCGTCATCTTAAGGCTTAAGTGCTGAAAAATATCCGCTTAACGTTTGAATATCCAGCGCAATTTGCTCAAGGCGTGCCATAGCTTCGGCGTCTGCGCCCCATTCGTCAATCTGAAACAAAGCGTCGAGATTGGCAAGCGCATGTGCACGTGCCGCCGAAATTTCCTCCGCCTCCAACGCCAATGTCAATATAGCCGAGCCGAGCAGGGCCGCGCCATGCGCCAGCCCGGCAATGCGAAACACATCGCGCCCGGCGATTTGCGTCAGCCGCGCCGCATTTCCAGCAGGCTGGTCAACGGGTAGAACACCATCGGTGACGCGAAAAGTAAGGTCAAACCTGTCTTGCGCCCATTTGAGAATGGCCGACCAGTTTTCTTCTTGATGGTGCACAAGCGACGGCGGAGCCTCGGCGCGGTAGAGCAACATATCCGAACCGGCATAGTCGATAAATCCGGCGATCGTTTCATCCAGCGCATCGCCGACGCGGTCAATCGCCGTGGCGACAAGGCGCATCATCGGCATGGAGGCCGGTAAAACTTCTTCGTCTTGTGCTTCCCATTCGCCGGCTACGGCGCAGGCGAGCGCATGTGTCGGCACAATCAGCTCGCGCTTGGCGGGTGTCTTCAAGGCACGCCCGTCAAGGGCAATGAAATATCCGGTTTCGGTCTGTTCAGCACTGACCGACGTGTAAAAGCGCTTAACCATGCGCTGGCAAATTCTTCAGCATTTCAATGAGTTGCTCGGGGTGTTCGGCCACCGCATCGGCACCGGCCTCGACCACCTCGTCCACGGTCTGATATCCCCAACCGACCCCGATCGCATAGGCACCCGCGGCCTTCGCCATAAGCATGTCAAAACTCGTATCCCCAATCATAACGGTTTGATCCGCCGACACGTCACACTCGGCCATGGCATCGAGCAACAGATCGGGAGCCGGTTTGCCCGGGCCATCATCGGCACTTTTCAGCGCTGCGAAATAGTCGCGTATTCCATAAGCATCAACCACGCGGTTCAGCCCGCGCCGCGATTTCATGGTGACAATGCCCAGCCGCGTGTCCGGCTCTGCGCCCAGCATCTCGATAATTTCTTTCATGCCCTCGAATAATACCTGTCCGCGGTCGCTTTGCTGCGACAGGCGAATATGCGCCGCGCGATAGAGGGTCAGGATTTCATCAATCTGCACATCGTCGGCCTCGGGCGCATGGCGGCGCATGGCAACTTCAATCGGCAGCCCGACGGCGGAAAGAATATCGACGCGCGGCGGCACAGCCACGCCAACGACCTCGAAAGCCTCGGCTGTCGCAGAAACGATAGCCTGTTGGCTGTCGACCAAAGTGCCGTCGCAATCAAATACAATTAGCCGCATCACGCCTCCTCCGCGAATGGTGATGAACCATCTTCAAGGTCGAAACCTAAAACGTCCCATGTGTCAGCCATGTGATCCCGCAGCGGGGCAAGGGTGGAAAAAGTCCCTCCGGCCGGATGCGGCATTTTAATCGATCGGGCGTGCAAATGAAGCTTTTTCGGCAATAATCCGCCATGGTCGGCATTTTCGGCATCGCTGCGATATTTGCCGTCGCCAACCAGCGGATGGCCCATAAAAGTGGCATGCGCGCGTATTTGATGCGTGCGGCCCGTGCGTGGGCGAAACGCCATCCATGCAAAGCGTTGGCCGACACGGGCTATTTCGGCAAAATCAGTTATGGCGCGCATGGCGTCTGGATCGCCCTTTTCAACCGGAAACACGCGCTCGCCGCCATCTCCCGCCGCGCGCTTGGCCAGCGGTGCCGTGACGGTGCCATGGGCCGGCCGCGGCACGCCATAAACCAAGGCCCAATATATTTTTTCCACTGTGTGTTCGGCAAATTGTCGGGTGAGAAATTGCGCCGCCTTGCGGTTGCGCGCGAGCACCAAAAGGCCCGAGGTATCGCGGTCGAGCCGATGCACCAGGCGCGGCGCTTCGGGCGCACCAAAAGCCAGTTCCGGCAGCACGCCGTCAAGGTGCTGGTTGGTTTTGCTGCCCCCCTGCACGGCCAGACCCGACGGCTTGTTCAGCACCAGCAAATCTTGATCACGATGGATAATGCTGGCACGCAAGCCCTCGACGAGCGATTGCGACACTTGCGCTGTTTTGGGTATCGGCGATTGCCCGTCGCGTGGCACTTCCGGCGGCACGCGCACTTGCTGGCCGGTTTGCACCCGATCGCTCGCCTTGGCGCGAGTGCCGTCGAGACGAATACGCCCCTGCCGCAGCAATTTTTCCAGCCGCGAATGTGTAAGGCCCGCAAAATATTTGCGAAACCAACGGTCGAGGCGTATGCCGTCATCATCGGGCTTGACCGAGCGATGTTGCACACCGCTCATGACGCGACCGCCCGTGCAAGATAAAACCCCAGCGCAAAGGCAAGCAGCCCGCCGACCAGCGAGCCGCCAGCATAGCCAAGCGCCGCCCACACATCACGGCGCTCGATCAGCTGAAACAGTTCCAACGAAAAAGCGGAAAAAGTGGTAAAGCCCCCCAACAGCCCAACCCCAACAAACAGGCGTGTCGTCTCTCCGACATCGGGCGGCACCCGCCACAGCCACGCGCCCAGCACCCCCATCAGCAAGCAACCTGCCAGATTGACCCCAAAAGTTGCCCATGGAAAACCGCCCGTGCCGCTAGCGCGCATCATGACAGAAACAAGAAAACGGCTCACCGCCCCCGTCGCGCCACCTGCGGCAACCATTAAAATCTGCATGCTCATCGTCACGATTATAAACCTATCGCCGCAATGTAACACGCAAGCGCCGCGAGCCGCGCTCTATCTCAAGCGCGGTTTCGCCCGGCGTATTAGGTGCCAACCGGAGGACGTCCTGCACGCGCTCAACAGGGTTTGCATTGATTTGCAAAACAATATCGCCAATGCGAAACCCTGCGCGCCGAGCGGGGCTGTTGGCACCAACATCCAGCACAATCACGCCTTTTTTGCCCGCTGGCAGGCCGCGCTCTTCCGACAAAGCAGGGTTGATATTGGCAATCTGAAGACCCGCCAGCGGCCCCTGCCCCCCGACACGCTGAATATTGCGAAGCGGCACCTCCGGCGCAGACACCAGCGCCACATCAACCACGATTTGGGCGCTGCGTCGATACGCACCCAGTTCGACCTGCCCGCCAATCTCCAGCGTGCCAATGCGAAACCTCACATCGGCAGGCGAAAACACATCGCGCCCGTTGACGGTCTGGATAACATCGCCCTTTCTCAAGCCCGCTTGCGCCAACGGGCTGGCTTCGTGCAAATCAACAATCACCGCACCACCGGCGCGCGCCAGACCAAAAGCATCGGCAATATCCGCGCCCACATCTTGAAAACTTGCGCCCAACCAGGGGCGTTTAACTTCGCTGTCGGTTTGCGCGGCTTGCACAACGCGCGCCACCATATTGGCCGGAATGGCAAAGCCGATGCCGACCGACCCGCCGGATTTGGAAAAAATCGCGGTGTTGACGCCCAAAAGCCGCCCGTCCAGCGTGACCAGCGCGCCGCCGGAATTACCCGGATTAATCGCCGCATCGGTCTGGATGAAAGATTGGTAATCAGCCACGCCGACCTGACTGCGCGCCAAGGCCGACACTATACCATTGGTCACGGTCTGACCGACGCCAAACGGATTGCCCACCGCCAATACCAGATCACCGACGCGGATATCATCGCTGTCACGCAAACCAAGCGCCGGAAGCGAGGCCGGCGGGTCTTGCAACTTCAAAACCGCCAGATCCGTGCGCGCATCGTCCAATACGAGATCGGCCTTAAACTCGCGTCGGTCGGACAGCACCACGGTCAATTCCTGCGCGCCATCAATAACATGGTGATTGGTTACGATAAGCCCGCCAGCATCAACAATCACACCCGAGCCGAGCGATTGCTGGGTGCGCTGGCGCGGCGCGACGAAATCATCACCGAAAAACTGCTGAAAAAACGGGTCGTCGAACAATCCACGGCGGCGCTGCACCACACGCCGCGCATAGACATTCACGACGCTGGGCACCACTTTTGCAACAACAGGCGCGAAAGAAAGCTGAATCTGGGCAGCATTTTCCGGCACAAGGCGCGCATCTTGCGCGCGTACCTCGTAAGCGCTCATCATGGCAAAGAGCGGCGCAAAAGCAAAAAGACACACAACAAAAGCCGCGTGTCTTTTTTCAATGCGTAAAAATATGCACATGGGTGTTAAGCGGAGGCTTCGGTGTCCTCATCAACCAATACGGGGCCACTATCTTGACCGCGCGCATCCGGGTCGCGGTCGACAAATTCAATAACGGCCATCGGCGCGTTATCGCCATAACGAAAGCCCGCTTTCATCACACGCGTATACCCACCAGCACGGTCAGCATAGCGCGGGCCCAGCGTTTCAAACAGCTTTGCGGCCCATTGCTCTTCGGGCAGTTGGGCCGACGCCTGACGGCGCGCGCTCAAATCGCCCTTTTTGCCAAGCGTCACGAGTTTTTCAACAAACGGACGCAGTTCTTTGGCTTTCGGCAAAGTGGTGATGATTTGTTCATGCTTGATCAGCGCAGCGGCCATATTGCCAAGCATGGCCTTACGGTGACTGCTGGTCTTGTTCAGCTTGCGTCCTGATTTTCCGTGGCGCATGGCCGGCTCCTTCGTGATCCGCGTGAGGCGGATGATTAATAATTCTCTTCAAACCGCTTGGCGAGATCTTCGATATTTTCCGGCGGCCAGTTCGGCACATTCATGCCCAAATGTAAGCCCATTTCCGCCAAAACCTCTTTGATTTCATTGAGTGATTTACGGCCAAAATTCGGCGTGCGGAGCATCTCGCCTTCCGATTTCTGGATCAAATCGCCAATGTAAACAATATTGTCGTTTTTCAGGCAGTTGGCCGAACGCACCGACAATTCCAATTCGTCGACTTTTTTCAGCAGCGCTGCCGAGAAACCGGCCTCTTCAATAGCAGATGTCTCTTCCACCCGCACTTCGGGTTCTTCAAAATTGATGAAGGTTTGCAGTTGGTCTTGCAAGATCCGCGCCGACAGCGCCAGTGCATCTTCCGGCGTGACCGTACCATTGGTTTCAATGTCCAGCGTCAGCTTGTCGTAATCAAGCACTTGGCCCTCGCGGGTATTTTCGACATTGTAGGATACGCGGCGCACGGGGCTATACAGGCTGTCGACCGGAATAAGCCCGATCGGAGCATCCTCGGGCCGGTTTTTCTCAGCCGGCACATAGCCATTGCCCGTATTGACGATAAATTCAAAGCGCACCTCAGCACCCTCATCCAGCGTGCACAGCACAAGGTCGGGGTTCAGCACATCAATATTGGCAACCTCGTCGACATCACCTGCGGTGACAACGCCCGGGCCTTTTTTGGACAGCGTCAGGCGCTTGGGGCCTTCGGTCTGCATGGCAAGCGCCATTTTCTTGATGTTGAGCACAACGTCGGTGACGTCTTCGCGCACGCCCGTGATGGACGAAAACTCGTGCAGCACACCGTCGATCTGAACAGCGGTGACAGCAGCGCCCTGAATGGACGACAACAAAACACGACGCAGCGCATTGCCCAGCGTCAGACCAAAGCCGCGCTCGAGAGGTTCTGCAACAACGCGCGCGTGACAGGCCGCATCATGGCCCGGAATGATTTCCAGCTTTGTCGGCTTGATAAGTTCTTGCCAGTTTTTTTGTATCACGGTTTTACCTCTTGTTACGGGAGTGGGGTGCTTGCGCTGTGTTAAACGCGACGGCGCTTGGGCGGACGGCAACCATTATGCGGGATCGGTGTCACATCACGAATGGTGGTGATGGTGAACCCCGCAGCTTGCAGTGCCCGCAAAGCGCTTTCGCGGCCCGAGCCGGGCCCGCGCACATGCACTTCCAGTGTTTTCATGCCATGTTCCATGGCTTTTTTGCCAGCATCTTCAGCCGCGACCTGAGCCGCGTAAGGGGTCGATTTGCGCGATCCCTTAAAGCCCATCGACCCGGCCGAAGACCAGGAGATTGCATTACCTTGCGCGTCCGAAATGGTGATCAAGGTATTGTTAAAGGTCGAATTCACATGCGCGATGCCAGAGGTGATGTTTTTGCGTTCGCGGCGGCGAACTCTGGATTTCTCGGTAGCCATTTTCTAACCTGTCCTCGCCTGCCTATTTCTTTTTGCCGGCAATTGCTTTTGCCGGCCCTTTGCGCGTGCGCGCATTTGTGTGTGTGCGTTGTCCGCGTACCGGAAGATTGCGACGGTGACGCAAGCCACGGTAAATGCCCATATCCAGCAGACGCTTGATATTCATTGCATTTTCACGACGCAAATCGCCCTCGACCAGATAATCCGCGTCAATCGTCTCGCGGATCTGGATAACCTCGGCGTCGGTCAGCTCATTCACCCGACGTTCCATCGGAATACCGACCTTTTCGCAAATCTCGTGCGCTTTGGTATTGCCAATGCCATGAATATAAGTCAGGGCAATCACGACACGCTTGGCGGTCGGAATATTTACACCAGCTATACGAGCCACTCGCTTCTCCTTCGTACCGGCATCCGGTCACTGTTTTGGGTCCTGCGCCACCACCGAAAAACGCCTGAAACCTTGCGTTTTTCGTCAGAAATCTGGTTCTCCTACAGAAGCGCGGATTATAGAAATTCCCGCCCTTTAGTCAACCAGAAACGCGTTCTCCCTCCTGTTAAATCACTTCCAAAGCAGAGCGTATCTGCTGTGTTACTTCGTCCATTTCCTGCATGCCGTCCAGCGTCCGCAAAATGCCCTTTTCGGCATAAAAATCGGCGACCGGTGCGGTTTGCTCCTCATACACGCGCAAGCGGTGGTGCAGCGCCTCTTCGGTATCGTCATCGCGCGGGCCTTGTGCGCTGTCTTGTGCGCTTTCTTGCGCCCGCTTCAATATACGAGCGATAAGAATTTCCGGATCCACAGCCAGTTCAATAACCGCGTCGAGATCGATGCCTTTTTCCACCAAAACCCCGTCCAGCGCGCGCGCTTGCGATAGATTGCGCGGAAACCCATCGAGAATAAACCCATTGGCACAATCGGCTGCCTCAATGCGCTCGGAAATAATACCCACAACCACGTCATCGGGCACCAGATCACCACGCGCCATAATGTCTTTGGCCTGTTTGCCAATTTCCGTACCGGCGGCAACAGCGGCGCGCAGCATATCCCCGGTCGATAATTGGGGAATATCGTATGCCGCTTCAATGCGCGCGGCTTGTGTGCCTTTACCGGCACCCGGGGGGCCGAGGAAAATCAGCTTCACCGCTTATTCCCCCGCAATTTCGACTTTTTGATCAGCCCTTCATATTGATGCGCGAACAAATGTCCCTGCACTTGGCCCACCGTATCCATCGTCACATTCACGACGATCAAGAGCGAGGTTCCGCCAAAGTAAAACGGCACATTATAGGCATTAATCAGAAATTCCGGCAGCAGACACACCAATGTGAGATATAAAGCGCCGACAACGGTCAGACGGGTCAGCACGCGATCAATATATTCCGCCGTGCGTGGGCCGGGCCGGATGCCCGGAATAAAGCCGCCATAACGCTTTAGATTGTCCGCCGTATCCTGCGGATTGAAAACAATCGAGGTGTAGAAAAAGCAGAAGAAAATAATTCCGGCGGCATACATCGCCATATAGAGCGGCTGTCCGCGCCCCAATAAGGCCGTAACCGTGCCCAGTGACCCGCCGCCATCCGTGCCGGAGAAATTTGCCACCGTAATCGGCAGCAAGAGCAATGAAGAGGCAAAGATGGGCGGAATAACACCGGCCGTGTTCAATTTCAGCGGCAGGTGCGAATTGTCCCCCGACGTCATTTTATTGCCCATTTGTCGCTTGGGATATTGCACCAGCAAACGTCGCTGGGCGCGCTCCACAAATACGATAAACGCGATAACCGCGATGACCATAATCATCAGCGCCAAGATAATAAATGTCGACAGCGCCCCTTGGCGTCCCAATTCCAGCGTGCCCGCCAGCGCGCCCGGCAATTCAGCGACAATACCTGCAAAAATAATCAGCGAAATGCCGTTACCAACACCGCGCGCGGTCACTTGTTCGCCAAGCCACATCAAAAACACCGTGCCGCCAACCAGCGTAATCACCGCGCTGGCCCGGAAAAAGGCGCCCGGATCCACCACCACGCCTTCAGCACCTTCCAGCCCCACAGCAATGCCGTAGCCCTGTACGGTCGCCAATAAAACAGTGCCGTAACGTGTGTATTGGTTGATTTGCTTGCGGCCCGTTTCGCCTTCTTTTTTGAGCTGCTGGAGATGGGGTACGGTTGAACTGAGCAACTGAATAACGATTGATGCCGTGATATACGGCATGATGTTCAACGCGAAAATCGCCATACGTCCCACCGCGCCACCGGCAAACATGTTGAACATGCCCACAATGCCGGACTGCTGCTGGCTGAAAACGGCCTGCAATGCCTGCGGGTCAATGCCCGGAAGCGGAATATAGGTGCCAAGGCGGTAGACAAGCAGCGCACCCAGCGTGAACCAGATGCGTTTTTTCAACTCATCCGCTGTCCGAAAAGCGGACAGGCTCATATTAGCGGCGAGCTGTTCTGCGGCTGATGCCATGGCGAATACTCTTAATCAGCGATTAGCCGTCATCGTCGGCGGCTGCGTCCGACGCGACTTCGGGTTTAGCGGGTGCCGTGATGGTGACCTTGCCGCCCAGTTTTTCAACAGCTTCGAGCGCTGCTTTCGACATGCCCGCAACGTCAAAATCGAGCTTTTCTTTCAGCTCACCCTTGGCAAGCACCCGCACGCCATCAAGCTCGCGGCGGATGACACCTGCGGCGACCAGCGTTGCGGCACTTACCGTGCTGCCCTTTTCGAGCTTACCGGCCTCAACCGCCAGTTGCAGCCGCCCGAGATTAACAGCGTTCAGCTTTTTGCGGTTGGGCTTGTTGAAGCCGCGTTTCGGCAGACGCATGTGAATGGGCATTTGCCCGCCTTCAAAACCCTTAATGGCAACGCCCGAACGCGAGGTCTGGCCCTTCACGCCACGACCGGCGGTCTTGCCCTTGCCGGAAGACGTGCCCCGCCCCACGCGCATGCGTTTTTTGCGGGCTCCTTCATTATCAACCAACTCGTTCAGTCTCATTTTAAACTCTCCTGCACACCCGGCGGCGCGCGCTTTTTAGCTTTCGATCACCCGCACGAGATGGGCCACTTTATCAATCATGCCGCGCACGGCTGGCGTGTCCTCCAGCGTGCGTACCCGGCCGCGCCGGTTCAGCCCCAGACCAACCAATGTCGCGCGCTGGTCTTTCGGGCGCCCAATATGGCTGCCGGTTTGCTCAACAGTGATGGTTTTTGCCTTCGCCATGCGCGCCTCCTAATTCGCCGCTTCTGCGGTGTCCGTATCATCGCGCGCTTCGTCGCGGCGGCGCGACACCAATTCGCTGACTTTTTTGCCGCGACGGGCCGCAACCAAACGCGGGCTACCCTGCTTGAGCAGTGCGTCAAAAGTGGCGTGGATCATGTTATAGGGGTTGGACGAGCCAATGGATTTGGCAACCACATCCTGCATGCCCAGCACCTCAAACACCGCCCGCATCGGGCCACCGGCAATAATGCCGGTTCCCGGAGGCGCTGCACGCAACTGCACTTTACCGGCGCCGTGGCGACCGGCAATATCGTGGTGCAGCGTACGGCCCTCGCGCAAGGGCACACGGATCATGTGGCGCTTGGCGCTTTCGGTTGCCTTGCGAATAGCCTCCGGCACCTCACGGGCTTTGCCATGGCCGAAGCCGACACGCCCACGCTGGTCGCCAATAACGACAAGCGCGGCAAAGCCGAAGCGACGGCCACCCTTAACCACTTTCGCCACACGGTTAATATGCACCAGGCGGTCGATAAATTCGCTTTCGCGTTCCTCGCGGTTTTCGTTCTTTGCCACGTTACTCTCCTCAGAATTTCAAGCCGGCTTCACGCGCCGCCTCGGCCAGGGCTTTTACCCGACCGTGATAAATGTACCCCCCGCGATCAAAAACCACGTCCTCGACGCCAGCTTTGATGGCCCGCTCGGCAATCTGCTTGCCGACCAGACTGGCCGCTTCAACATTGCCGCCCTTTTCGCCGCCATAATCTTTGTCTTTGGTCGACGCAGACGCCAATGTGCGCCCTGCCAAATCGTCAATCACCTGCGCGTAAATATGCTTTGACGAGCGGTACACCGAAAGGCGGGGCCGTCCGTTCGCCACTTTTTTGATCTGGCGGCGAACCCGCAATTTGCGGCGCTCATCTGTCGAAAGTTTCGTACCCATGACCAATCCCTACTTCTTCTTGCCTTCTTTGCGGAAGACATATTCACCTTCATAGCGCACGCCTTTGCCCTTATACGGCTCCGGCGGACGATAGGCACGGATCTCGGAAGCAACCTGCCCCACTTTTTGCTTATCCATGCCGGAAATCACAATCTCGGTTTGCGACGGACATTCCACTTTGATGCCTTCGGGAACCGGAAAATCAATATCGTGACTGAAGCCCAGCGCCAGTTTGAGCGTTTGCCCCTGCACCTGAGCGCGATAGCCAACGCCTTGCAGTTCCAGCTTGCGGTCGAAACCCGACGACACGCCGACAACGATATTTTCGACCAGCGAACGGCTGAGACCCCAGAAACTGCGAGCCTTAATTGACTTGTCGACCGGCGTGACCGTGATGCCAGTATCGTCTTTTTCAACACTCACCTTGTCCGAAAGGGTGACCGAAAGTTCACCCTTGGGGCCCTTGGCGACAACATTTTGCCCGTTCAGCGTTACCTCGACGCCGTCTGGAACTGTTACCGGTTTTTTGCCAATACGAGACATAATTCAATCCTTCTCAATACCCGCCTAGAAGACGCGGCACAGAATTTCCCCACCAACATTGTTCTCACGTGCGGCATTGTCCGACATCACGCCTTTCGGCGTTGAGACAATGGAAATGCCAAGACCATTGCGGACAACGGGCATGGTTTTCACAGAAGAGTAAACCCGGCGCCCGGGCTTGGACACGCGCTGAATTTCTTGAATGACCGGCTGGCCTTCATAATATTTCAGCTCGATCTCAAGCTCTGACGCGCCATTGACAATTTCGGTTTCCGAATAGCCGCGAATATAGCCTTCGTCTTTCAACACATCGAGCACCCAACGCCGCAGTTTTGAAGCCGGCGTGTTGACGGACGACTTGCCGCGCATTTGCGCGTTGCGAATCCGGGTCAGCATATCTCCGAGAGGATCGTTCATCTGCTCACTCCTACCAGCTCGATTTAACCATGCCCGGGATCAGGCCCTTGGAGGCCAGATCACGCAGCGAAATGCGCGACATATTCAACTTGCGGTAATAGCCGCGCGGACGCCCGGTCACGCCGCAGCGATTACGCACGCGCGTCGGTGCCGAATTGCGCGGCAGCTCGGCCAGCTTCAAACGTGCCTTGAAGCGCTCCTCATTGGACAATGAGGTGTCGTTTGCAACACGCAGCAGCATTGCCCGTTTGGACGCATATTTAGCGGCCAATTTTTTGCGTTTATTGTTACGCTCTATTGAACTCTTTTTTGCCATCTATATCTCCGCCGTTCCTAATCCGTGAACGGAAAGTTAAAGCCGCGCAGCAATTCGCGCGCCTGATCGTCGTCATTTGTTGAGGTGCACACGATGATATCCATGCCCCAAATGGTGTCGACTTTGTCATAGTTGATTTCGGGGAACACGATATGCTCCTTCAGCCCCATGGCGAAATTGCCATTGCCGTCAAAGCTGTTCGGGTTCAGCCCGCGAAAATCTCGCACACGCGGCAGGGCGATGGTCACCAGACGGTCGACAAATTCGAACATGCGCGCCCCGCGCAACGTCACCTTCACACCCAGCGGCATATCCTCGCGCACTTTAAATCCGGCGATCGAATTGCGCGCACGGGTAATCACCGGACGCTGACCCGCAATGGCTTGCAAATCTTCAAATGCCGAATTGATTTTTTTCGTATCCTGGGTTGTTTCGCCAATGCCCATATTGAGCACGACTTTTTCCAACGCCGGCACCTGCATGGTGTTGGCGAGGTTAAACTTTTCCTTCAGCGCATCGCGCACCACCGTGTTGTAGTGCGTTTTAAGACGCGGCTGGTATGCTTGTGCTTCAGCCATCAATCACTTCTCCTGAACGCTTTGCAAACCGCACTTTCGAGCCGTCATCACCAACCCGAATTCCGATCCGTGTGGCCTTGCCGTCTTTGGGATCAGCAATCGCCAAATTGGACAGATGAATTTTGCTTTCGCGGCTGATAATGCCGCCCTCGGACTGCGCTGACTGCTTTTGGTGACGGCGCACCATATTGACGCCCTGCACCAGCGCGCGGTCTTCGGACGGAAACACCGCCAGCACTTCACCGGCCTTGCCCTTGTCACGCCCGGCCATGACCAGCACGCGGTCGCCTTTTTTGATTTTCGCAACCATTACAGGACCTCCGGTGCCAGCGACACGATTTTCATGTGATTGCCGCTGCGCAATTCGCGGGTGACGGGGCCAAAAATACGCGTGCCGACCGGCTCGCCGGCATTGTTCACCAGCACGGCAGCATTGCGGTCGAACCGAATGGCGCTGCCATCGGCGCGGCGAATTTCTTTCGCTGTGCGGACGATAACGGCCTTCATTACATCGCCTTTCTTGACGCGCCCACGCGGGATGGCCTCTTTCACGCTGACAACAATCGTGTCGCCAACGGCAGCCGTCTTGCGTTTTGAACCGCCAAGAACCTTGATGCACTGCACCCGGCGCGCGCCCGAATTATCGGCAACATCCAGATTAGTTTGCATCTGTATCATAGCTTCAATCCTTCAAAACCGGGCCGAGGCCCAACTTACTCACTCTGGCTGGAAACAACTTCCCAGCTTTTCAACTTTGAGACGGGCCGACACTCACGGATGGTCACCGTTTCGCCGACCTTGATGTCGTTTGTTTCATCATGCGCGTGGTAGCGCTTGGACTTACGCACGGTCTTTTTCATCACCGGATCGGTGAACCGACGTTCGACATTGACGACAACTGTTTTGTCGCCCTTATCGCTGACCACTGTGCCCTGTAGAATTCGTTTCGGCATTTTGCTTCCTACCCTTTAACCCGCTTGACCGGCAGTTTGCGCCATGGCGCGCTGTGCTGTTTTCAGCCGTGCGATGGTCTGGCGCACCTGCTTGATACGCGCAGAATTTTCAAGCTGACCCGACGCTTGTTGAAAGCGCAGATTGAGCTGCTCTTTTTTCAGCTTCACCAACTCGTCGGAAAGCTGATCCGCCGTCAGATCGTTAATTTCGGTCATCTTCATGATCAATCAGCCCCTTTTTGATCGCCCGGACGCGACACAATACGGGTAGCGACAGGAAGTTTGGCTGCGGCCAGCTTCAACGCCTCATGCGCCACGTCTTGCGGCACACCGTCCACCTCAAACATGATGCGGCCCGGCTTCACACGGCAGGCCCAATATTCAGGCGACCCTTTACCCTTACCCATGCGAACTTCGGTCGGCTTTTTCGACACCGGCACATCGGGAAAAATGCGGATCCAGACACGACCCGCACGCTTCATATGGCGCGTAATAACCCGGCGCGCGGCCTCAATCTGGCGCGAGGTGACGCGCTCGGGCGAGGTTGCCTTCAGCCCGTATGAGCCGAAATTCAAAGCCGTGCCGCCCTTGGCATTGCCACGGATGCGGCCCTTATGCGCCTTGCGGAATTTTGTACGTTTTGGTTGCAACATGGCTCTAGTTTCCTGTCGCCGGACGCTGCGGACGCCCTGCGTCCGAGCCCTGCTCTTCACGGCGGTCACGGGCCATTGGGTCATGCTCCATGATTTCGCCTTTAAAAATCCATATTTTAACGCCGCAAATCCCGTATGCCGTCATCGCTTCGGCAACGCCATAATCGATGTTGGCGCGCAATGTATGCAGCGGCACGCGGCCCTCGCGGTACCATTCCGTGCGCGCAATCTCTGCGCCGCCCAAACGACCGCCGCAATTAATACGGATGCCGAGCGCGCCCAAACGCATCGCCGATTGCACGGCGCGTTTCATGGCACGGCGGAACCCGACGCGACGCTCAAGCTGCTGCGCGATGCTTTCGGCAACCAGCTGGGCATCAACCTCGGGCTTACGCACTTCGACGATGTTCACGACAACTTCGCTATTCGTCATTTTGGCAATTTTGCTTTTCAGCTTTTCGATGTCGGCGCCCTTTTTGCCGATAATCACACCGGGGCGTGCCGAATGAATGGTGACGCGGCATTTTTTGTGCGGACGCTCAATAACCACGCGCGCGACACCGGCCTGGCGTAGGTCGCGCATCAGCGTGTCGCGGATTTTGAGATCTTCATGCAGGAGCCCTGCATATTCGCCCTTGCCTGCATACCAGCGCGACTCCCATGTGCGGTTGACGCCCAGACGCATGCCAATCGGATTGACCTTCTGACCCATTACGCTTTCTCCTCAACTTCGCGCACGACAATGGTGAGCTGGCTAAACGGTTTGATGATACGCGCGGCACGCCCCTTGGCGCGCGCACGGAAACGCTTCATAACAAGGTTTTTGCCGACATAAGCCTCGGCGACAACCAGACTGTCCACATCGAGATTGTGATTGTTCTCGGCATTGGCGATGGCGCTCTCGAGAACTTTTTTCACGTCATTGGCAACGCGGCGGCGCGAAAAGGTCAGGTCTGACAGCGCGCGCTCGGCCTTTTTGCCGCGAATGAGTTGCGCGACGAGATTGAGCTTTTGCGGGCTGGTGCGGATCATGCGCCCAACCGCCTTGGCTTCATTTTCCGGCAATTGCCGTTGTGCCGATGGTTTTCCCATGACTACTTCCTTCTCGCCTTTTTGTCCGCGGCATGACCGTAATAGGTGCGCGTCGGCGCAAATTCACCGAATTTATGCCCGACCATATCTTCGGTCACCGAAACCGGAATATGCTTTTGACCGTTATGGACACCGAATGTCAGGCCGACAAATTGCGGCAGGATTGTCGAACGACGGCTCCAAATCTTGATGACTTCATTGGTGCGGCCGCTGTCGCGCACGACTTCGGCTTTTTTAAGCAGATAACCGTCAACAAACGGGCCTTTCCAAACTGAACGTGTCATGCCTCGCGCTCCTTACCGTTTCTTCCGCAGATGTCGGCTGCGGAGAATATATTTGTCTGACGTGGTGTTCGACCGCGTGCGACGGCCCTTGGTGGGCTTGCCCCACGGCGTCACCGGATGGCGGCCACCGGAGGTTTTACCCTCACCGCCACCATGCGGGTGGTCGACCGGGTTCATCGCAACACCGCGCACGGATGGGCGCTTGCCGAGCCAGCGATTACGCCCTGCTTTGGCAAGCTTGATGTTTGATTGATCCGGATTGGACACAGCACCCACGGTTGCCATGCAGGTGCCCAAAATCAGGCGTTGCTCGCCCGAGGTCAAGCGTACAATCGCATAACCTTGGTCGCGGCCAACGAGCTGGGCAAACGCACCGGCAGAGCGGGCGATTTGACCGCCCTTGCCCGGTTTCATTTCGATATTGTGAATAATCGTGCCGATGGGCATTGATTTGAGCGGCATGGCGTTGCCCGGCTTAACGTCAACACTGTCACCGGAAACAACACTGTCGCCCGGTGCCAGACGTTGCGGCGCCAAAATATAAGCCAGTTCACCATCTTCATATTTAATCAGCGCAATGAAGGCTGAGCGGTTCGGGTCATATTCCAAACGCTCGACCGTGGCGCGCATATCAAACTTGGTGCGCTTGAAATCGATAATGCGGTAGCTGCGCTTGTGCCCACCGCCACGCCGACGCGCCGTGATACGACCGGCATTGTTGCGGCCACCGGATTTCGTCAGCCCTTCGGTCAAATGCTTCACCGGCTTGCCCGCGTGCAGCCCCGAACGGTCGACCTGAATAAGACCACGTTGCCCCGGGGTCGTCGGCTTGTATTTTTTCAGTGCCATATCGTTCTATCCCCGTCCTAAAGACCCGTCGTCACGTCGATTGAGTGACCTTCTTCAAGCGTTACAATCGCTTTCTTCATCTCGTTTTGGCGTCCGGGAATTCCCCGAAACCGTTTTGCCTTGCCTTTGCGCCGCAGCGTATTGACCGCCTTGACCTTGACGTCGAACAAAGCCTCGACCGCTTCCTTGATGACCTTCTTGTCGGCGTCGATCGCGACGCGGAAAACGATCTGGTTGTTTTCCGAGGCGATCGTCGCTTTTTCGGTAATCACCGGAGCGCGAATGACGTCGTAATATTGCTCTGTGCTCATTTGAAACGCTCCTCAAGGCTCGACAAAGCGGCCTTTGTCAGCACCAGCTTGTCGCGCCGCAAAATGTCATACACATTGATGCCTTGCGCGGGCAAAACATCGACGCACGCAATATTGCGCGCAGCGCGGGCAAAGTTTTCGTCCAGCACCGGGCCGTCAATGATCAGCGCATTATCAATGCCCAGCTTTGCAAGCTGCTGGCGCAGACCGGCGGTTTTGCCGTCTTTCGATTTGGCATCTTCCAGCACCACAAGCTGCGCGGCAGCAGTTTTGCTCGAAAGCGCCATTTTCAGCGCCAAAGCACGCACTTTTTTCGGCATATCAATCGCATGGCTGCGCGGCACGGGCCCGTGCGCCTTACCGCCACCGACGAAAATATTCGATTTGCGGTTACCGTGACGCGCGCCGCCGCCGCCTTTTGACCGCCGAACTTC